>JACPSL010000031.1 GCA_016193285.1 Candidatus Melainabacteria bacterium | reverse complement strand
GTCTTCAAAGATTGGGATGACATTGCAAATGCTTGTGTAAGAGCCTGGAATGCCTTTATTCATGAGCCTTTGAGAATAAGCTCTCTATGTTCTAGAGACTGGGCTAAATTAGTGTTGGCTTAATTGTCGGGATTGGTATTATTTAGCCAAGAATATAATTGCACTGCCACTTATTAATATAATTTGAAATGATTCATAAAAATCTTTCCACAGAAGGAAGAACTTAAGAGCAAGAAAATATTATTTTTTATGTAGTTTAATCAGCTTCTGTTTGTTGCAAATGATAGTCTCTACACCATAAGTAATATTCAAGTGTTGGACCGTTTGGATATTTTTTTACAGACTTAGAATAAGTATCTATAAGCTCTTGAGCAGGATTTAACTTAAAGTAAGATGAAAGAAATCGCATAGCTTCTTCTTGCGAGTTGAAGCCAGCCTGATCATAAGGCAGTACAATACTCATTCTAATTTTGTCTCCAGAATCTTTTTCAACTCTCAATGTACCTCCAACCGGATTAGGTGTAACTCCACCAGGTATTGTTGTCATTGTAATTCTCCTTTTAATTTAAATAATTCTAAAATACAATTTCCTAACATGAGGGTTTATATTAACAATAACCAGGCATGTTATAAAGTAATATTTATAACGATTTAATCTTAAAGTTAAGAATGTTAACCTAAATTACAATGGTACTTTTTCTAAGCTGCTAAATATTCTCTTACTTCTACTTGTACACCTGACTTAGCTGCTGACTCTGCTAGTTTGAGGAGCTGTGTTGTAGTCTCTTCCGAGAAAAATGCTTCACCGCAGTTTTGACAAACCTGTGCAGGGACATCTTGAAAAACAACTGTTGTACTTCCCTTAGCTAAGGTCGCTGTGGTATACCCTTCTTTAGTTTCACCATTTTTACAGATTGTACATTTCATTTTTATTTTCTCTTTTCAAATCCTGCTTGCCATAACTTTGGGTCAGGTTCATACACTGTAATTATAATCGCTTTTTTAGTTTTATTGTCAATAGTAACTACTACATGTAGTGATTTCCCATTAATAAAACCTGACATGAGATAACTTGGAAACGGTTTATCATCTAAATATTGTTCAATAACTTTTCCATTTTTCACTACCTCTGTAACATCTATTGTTGTTATTCCACGTTCATACATTCTTTGAACAGCATGTAACCTAAAGTCTATAGATGAAAAATCCATAAACTTTATTATAGCTATTGTTTTTAAAGTTAGGTTAGAACCAAAAGACGAAAAACAAATTTTCAAGTAAAGATTTTTCGTAAGCGAAAAATCGGAACGTCGTTAGGGGAGACCGTTAAAAGCGGAGCATTTCATTATGAAATGCAGAGCGCTATATAAAAACCGGGGAATCTGGGACGAAGTTCGAACTAAAATTATAAACCATAAAGGGCAGATTTATATTCCCAAGTTAGCGTTAGCTGCATAAAAAGCAGATATAATAGGCACTTATGTATATTGCATACTATGACGAAGCAGGAGATGATGGACTACCAGGTTCAACACCAATTTTTGTACTTTCCTGTTTATACGTTCACAGTTTAAACTGGAAAGACATCTATCAAAAGATTCATAATTTTAGAGTTCAGTTAAAACAGGATTTTGGGTTACCAGTCAAATTAGAGTTCCATACAAAGCAATTTTTATTAAATAAAAATCCATTCAGACAGTTTGGTATTAGTGATAATGACAGGATTTTAGCAGTTGATTTATTTTGTAAGTTTATTTCTACCCTGGACATTCAAGCTATAAATGTTGCAATAAATAAAACGATTGTGAAGTCACCAAATTATAAGGTTCTGGAAACAGCATTGAGTTATTCTGTTCAGCGAGTTGAAAATACTTTAATCCGGCAGAAGCCTGACGAAAGATTTTTAATAATTACTGATGAAGGCCGAGTTGGGGTTATGAGAGATACTACAAGAAAAATCCAGAAAATAAACTTTATACCATCAAAGTTTAATCAAGCAAGTTACAGGCAGGAAATAAAACTGCTTATAGAAGACCCTTTGCCAAAAGATTCAAGAGAATCTTACTGGATTCAGGTATCTGACTTAATGGCTTTTGTAGTTTATTCTTATATTATGCTTACAAAATTAAAAGGTAAATTACACAACAGAATGCCTGCTATTGTAGATGAAAAGAAAATTACAGAGTGGCTGGAATCAATGAAAAATATTTTAAATCTAAGTGCTTCTCAAAATGAAAAATATGGAATAGTTTATTACCCTACTAAATGAAACACCTCCTACGGCCCATTCGAGCTTTCAGAGGTTCAGTATTATTATACCCAAATGATTGTTATTGTCCAGTTAAGGTTATAAAAACTGGTAAAAATAGCTAAGACTTGCAGTAAAATGCAGTTTAATTGTTTTAACACTACTCAAAATCATGGAACTTAAAAGTTATTATACTTGCACTCCGCATTTGAAGACTTTAGCTTGTCTATCTGCACCTGTAACTTCAACTGCTGCAACTTGAATTTTATCAATGAGTTCTTCTGCGGCTTTTTTAGGTTGGCCATAAATTGAGAGGTGAGGAGGCACATATTCATAATTGCCATTACCACCTTCTTGGGTGCTAAGTAAAAATATAGCAAAGCGTTCATAGGAATCTTTAAACTTGTGAAGTCTAGCTGGCAATTCAATCTTCCCACCATTAAGTTTTCCTGCTTCACTTTGTTGTTTATCAGCATAAAATATTGCAGAACCATGACAAAGTAAATCTGCTCTTAAATCTTCCATTAATGGGAGATCAAAAGTCCAATGAACTCGTCTGTCAACTACAGAATTAAAATAATTTTCTTCTGCTAATCTATTTGCTTCTAGTGTTTGTGATTTAATTTCTTTAACCTGGGTGAGTATTTCTAAAAGAAGATTAAAGTCATAAATTACTGTTTCTGAATCTTGAAAGTTTATATGGACTTCTGCACATTCAAGTCCAACCTCACAATTGTATGCCTCAGCAATTTTATCAATTGCATCCTTGTCTTGAAATATCTTAAATTCAACTTGACCATTTGGTAAAAGAATTAATTGCATTCCTCTATATGGAGTTATGTAATCGTCATGGTTATCAGTTATCTTAGCAACACCTTTTGACTCTAGTTCTTTTTTCATTACAGGAAGTATTTCTTGCCTTAATTTTGTTAGTAATCTTCTTTGCGCTAGAAGTCTTCCTTTAGCCTCTAAAGCAGAAGCCGGTAAAAACTCATAACCGGAAGATTCACTAGCTAGTTCTGTCAGTGTAGGAGCAATACTAGGCCGCGTCCTTACGGATGAAACATAATCTGATATTGCAGCTACTGCGTGGTTATAATCAGGTAATATTACTCCACCTTGAAAAATTCTTTTTTCAATACCCTGTATTTGCATATGTTTTTAAATTACTTTATGTTTTCTTAAGTTGTTCAGGTAGTATAGGTTTAATATCTACACTTTTATATTCAACAACGTTTACACCCGTAAGTTCTTGATATACTCCTAAAACTAATTCTTCAGGCTCCATTGGTATTTGACTCATCATTAGAAAACCTCTCAAATTCATGGGTTCTCCGCTTTCAATACCTTTTGGTAACTTTTTAGATATTGCTAAACCAATTGCATCTAAAAGTTCCTCAGGAGTGCTTGATTCTACATTAATATTACTTTGTCTAACTTCATCTGCAATTCCTTTCACAAGCTTAATCGTTATATCTCTGAAAGGAGTATATAAATCAAGGTCAAAAACCATAGGAGAAAAATAAGTGGCTGGGTCTCTAAAGTCATGCCATGGTATAGGAGTTTCACGTTCTTCTTTTACAGGAGCTGGTTTGTGGGCAACAGGTTTAGAAAAATCTATTCCACGGGATGCACAAAATTCATATGCTTCTTTAATTGGGTCTCTTACATTTATGCCTTGCCTTTGAATTACACTTCTTATGAGAGGTACTAATTGAGTTCCTCTATCTGTGACATCTACTCTTAGAGAATTAGACATTTTTAAATACTCCTTATTTTAAAATAATTTTGAAAATATGATTTGTTGAACGGCTTTCAATCCTAACATACATAATATAAATGCAATCAGCTAAAAGTTTAAGAAATGCTTGACAAAGCCCTTAAATACTTAGTTTTAAGGCTCAAGATGATTGAAATAATATTCATAATGATTTAATATTTAGGTTAAGAAATTAACCAAAAATTACAATGACAAACGTAAAAAATGAAAATCTTGGCAAAATTATTGATGTTTCAAGATTTACTTATGAACAAAAACTATTCCTTTTAAGAACCCTTTACGCAAAGCTAATAAGAATACTGGAAACATTTTTTAGTGGTTGCTTTGGATTTAGAAATGAAACACTGTCAGAGACTGAGAAAGAAGCGGCTTTGATACCGCTTCGTACCAGTTGGCGGGACATCGTGGATCGTGTTAGAACTAAAATTATAGAATATAAGGAGTATTTGCATATTCCTGAGTTGGCTTGTGCCGCATAATCTTATAATTTATTTTACCCCACCAGGCATTGCACTATTTATTTTAAATGTATGGATTGCACAAAGCCATAGAACTTGAAATAAACTAACTTATATCTTTTGCAAAGAAAAAACAAATGCACCTACCCCTGGGTGGTATTGGGTTTTGGGCTCGGCTACGCCTCGCCCTGATGGTCTAACAACTTTCTGAAATTTTTGGTTTTCAATACAACACTACAACAATATGCTTGAATAATATGCTTGTAGTTAGTAATTATTTAAGTCATCTTGGAATACAGAGCATGGATTATTGCTATGGTGATGGGATTCTAAACTGTTGAGTTGCAAAGTTGTATTAATTTGATTTAAAAAATCAACATCTCTTTTAATATCTTCCAAACTAACAGAAGTTAAAAAGTCTTTGTCCTTTAGACTTTGTAAATTACTTTGTATTTGCACACTTGTAATTAAAGCAGATTGCCTGAGAACTGCATCATAAGCATCAGTTGCATTATGGGCATATAATGGCATTGCATTAGTTTGTACTAATGCAATAATACAAGCTGATATAAATATATTCTTCATACTGATATTATACTCACTTTGGTTTTGACTTTTGCTTTTGCAATCTGCTATCAGGGAAAATAAAGCAATTCTTATTTTTACCAATTTGCCTGTTGTGCCATCTATCTTATCCCCAATCCTTAATTTAACTTAAATCCTAACAAAATTCATTTAATAAGCCAATTTAGACCACCTTTATAATTTCTTTATTTTTACATTAAATAAATTTAATGTATTTTTTTTTTGCATTTGCTAATATAGAAATATAAATGTATTCAGATAAATATTTAAGAAGGAGATAAAAAATGATTACAAATTCTATTGGTTCTGGTGGAAATGCTGATAGACCACTACTTGATAAATCCAAACTTTTTAGTTTGAAAGCAGCTATTTCAGAGAGATTTGGTGTTGAAGTCCCTTCTGATGATGTTATTGAAAGAGAAGTTTCAATTGCAAACAGTGCAAAAAGAGCTGGTTTAGAACCAGCTTCATTTGATTATACTCAGTATTTAAGAGCAGCACGCTTGGAAGTAGTTAGTGATTTGCAAAGAGACCCTATTAAATTTTGGATTGAAATAGATGCTAGCAAAGAAAGAGAAAAAGTCCTTACTTTGCCAGCTGGTTGTCAATTGAAAGATGGCTTTGATGAGAACTACTATGAAGCAAGATATTCAGGAAAAGAAGGTGATACAACTAAATTAAAAATAACACCTCAAGTTGGCACTGTTCATGGTAATTTTGAAACAGGTGGTAGATTAGTAGGTTCTGAAGCACCAAGAATATTTGACATTACAAAAAATGGTAATCATGCTTATCTTTATCTGCATACTAAAATTACCAATCAGGGGTAGCTCAAGCACTTAATATAAAATAAAAACATATAGTGAGTTATATTTTTCTCAGTAGTCTTCTCCAATCTTTCAGGCACTACCAATTCCACTAAATTGAAAATCTATAAGTTCTTATTTACCACCCCTGCATCTCTTTAATTACTTCATCTTGAGTTGTCATCAAATACCCCTGCGTAGTCTTTAAATCAGCATGTCCTAAAGCAAGTGAAATAATATTTAGTGGTTTGCCAGCGTTAGCCGCTACTGTTGCAAAAGTTCTTCTTAGACCATGTGCATTGTTTTGACAAATGCTTTATTATTGCTTGATGCTCGGGGCAATAACAAAAAGCCTATGGAATCTAATAATTGAGTGTTGGGCGATTAGTTGAAAAATTACTGGTATTATTAATGTAAAAATAAAATTAACACTACATAAAACATATTACTATGAAATATAAAAAAGAAGTTACTGCTACTGGGACAAAACATTCTATAGAGTTGAGTGAGAGATTAATATGTCGCGAAGTGCAAGATTATGAGACCTCTAAACAGCTAAAAGAAGCATATAGGATTGGTAACTTGACAGCCTATAAAGATGGATTAATAGCGTCTCAGAGTTCAGTTGTAAAACTCACTCCACAACTTAAAAGATTACACGGATATTTTATAAGTAAATATGATAAAGCAGTTCAAGAAAAAGAGATAAAGGGTGTAGCTAAGACAAAGGGCAAAGATAAAAAAATAGCATATAAATTATGCTCACGGCTAAATAAAATATTAACTGAAACCGCTGGTACTGATAAAAAAGAAAAATTCATACACTGCAACAATAAGACTTGGACATTCAAAAATAAATCTATCTTAATGTCAGAAGATTAACTTCAGAAAATTGAGTTCAAAAAAAGTTCAAAATTTCTATAATAAAGTTAGATGTTATTGTGTGGTGTTTAAACCATGGTATTTGTAGGCTTTTGCTTGTTTTATAGTCTTATTTCTAATTTACAAAGAGTTCTCTAAAAGTTCAAATTTGAACTACTTATGAACTTTCCAATGACAAAATTAACTCCAAAAAGAAAATTGACATGGAAAATAATATTAAAGCAAAAAATTTTATAACTACCGATTTACCAATAGTTTCTACTCTTATTTATTTTGGATTTCAGCCTCAAGAGATAAACAAATCAAATCCTAAAAAAGTCCAGTTTTCATTTTGCGAGAGTGAAAACCTAGCAAAAGTAATTAACGCATATTTTTCAGATACGTTGGAAGTTAATCCACGGACTTTTTTTGATCAATTGAAATTATTAAAAACCAGAATTTTTACAGGACAATGATATGCATCTTTCAGAAACAGACATTGATAACTATCTAGGGCTACTACAAGCGAGAGGAAAAAGTGTTACGCGAGAAGTCGCCAGGAATGAGCTTTCAAAACTTGTGCAGATCACAGCAATCATCTTGAAAAGTAGCAGTGGGCAAGATTTGCAAGGGGTTGGGGAAAGTAAAAATGAAAATTAATTCAAAGGAGTAAAAAATATGGCAAACACAGACGGCCAAGATTTACTTGGTAGGCTAGATGTTCACGCTTTTTATAAGTACTTTGGGCTAGAGCTAAGAAACTCAAACACTTCTTTTAAGTGCATATTGCCTGGCCATGAGGACAATAATCCAAGTCTCTCTATCCGTACCGCAGATGGAGTTTATAACTGTTTTGCTTGTGGCCGCAGAGGTGATCCTATTGAGTTTTGGAAAGAGATGAAAGGTGTTCCGTTTAAAACAGCTATACAAGAAATTGCTGATCTATTTCACATCAAAATAAAAAAGCAATATAAAAAAGAAAAGACATGGACAGTTAAACCACTTAGGCTTGTTGATGCTGATTTAAAGAGAGGGGCAATTGCTGAATGGTTTGAAAAGAAAAATATTACAAAACCAGAATATATTATTAAAAAATATCCAATTAAATATTGTGAGGAAAATGAAGCTCTTGCAATTCAAATCGGCAAGAGATGGAAATTAAAAGCTCTTGATGATAGAGGTGATAGATGGGATATAAACTCAGAAGAAATTATTAACCCACAGTATCTGGAACTTGATCCGCCTTGCGGGCAAAAGAAATTATTATTACTTGAAGGCTTTACTAATCTTTGGGCTCTTGATTGTGTTGCAACTGATGAATTTAGAAAAGAGTTTTATGTAGTTATTAGTGTGCATGGAGTAAATAGCACACACAAAATCAATTCACCAAGTTTCAATTTTGGATTGTTTGATGATGTTTATTTATTGTTTGACAGTGATCAAGCTGGCAAAGATGAAATGGAATTAATACAACAAGAATATCCTGATGCTAATGGGATTGTTTTAGATCAACAAGAATTAAGAGATTGGCTGAAAGATAACACCTTTCAAACTTTATATGACTTACTCACCAAAACTAGATCATTTAATAAAAGAGTGAATGAAGCCGCTTGGAGTTATTTGAGAAATCCAAACATGATTGATGAATTGCTTGAGGACTTTAGTAAGTTAGGAATTGTAGGTGAGAAAGATAACCTTGTCAGGCTTTATCTTGCTTGCATAAGTTACAAACAAGAAAGCTGTCTCGGAGTGATTCTTAAAGGGGCAAGTAGTTCAGGTAAAACTAAACTTGTAAAAACTGTAACAAACCTAATGCCAGATGGAGTAGTCCATTCTGTTACTTCTCAAAGTGAGCAAGCACTTAATTACTGGACAGACATTTCTCACAAAATAATTATAATAACAGAAGAAAGGCCGCCTGATGATAAGTTTTGGGAAATTGCTAGTGCTTGGCGGCAATTAGTTGAAGATGATGAAGTTACTAGAATGATTGTTGATTCAAATGAGAAAGACCTGACAAAGAAATTAAAGAAGTTAAAAGTAAAAGGGCCAATTGTTTATATCTCTACAACAACTCAATCAAAGCTACATGAGGAAAATGAAAACAGGCTTTTAATTTTTAATACTGATGATAGCCCTGATCATGTTAGAAATATTGTTAATCAAGTTCTTGCTTGTGAAGAAATGGATGAAGAAGAAAGAAAGTTTTTAATTGCCAAACATAGAAAAGCTGTTGAACTTCTTGAGCCAATTAAATATAAAAATATTAAAATCCCTTTCAACAAAGAAATAACTTTCCACAGTCGAAACCCAGAAGCAAGTAGAGATGTTAAGAAGTTTTTAAAACTATTAAGGATTGTTGGGTATCTATATCAGTACCAACTTGGTACTGCTTGGCAATCGGGTAGGAGTACCAAGCAAATCTCTGAGAATCCACAAGAATTGACGGCTAATTCTTCTTGTTATTCCTCACCCACCGCAGGGATAAGCATAAATTTATTAGTAGATCATTATGATCTTGTAATCAAATATTTCAAAGATTATTTTGATGCTAATGCAAGTGATATTTCAAAGGATTTACAAAATAAATGGAATCAAATTTATCAATTCTCTGGAGATGACAATATTTTTACTGTAGATGACGCTATGAAAAAATGGGGATTGAAAGATAAAAGGACAAGGCAACTAATTAAAGAATTGCTGGCAAGTAATATGATTACTCAAGTTCCAAAGGATGATGAAATGTTTGATAAGAAACAAGCCAAAAAGGCTCAATATCGCTGTGTAGCATGGGATTTAAAAGGGGCGGGATTAAATTCAATTGCTGATACAGAATCTTCAAATGAAAAAACAAATTCACCACCACCCCAAGAAGAAGCAAGGAGTACCAAGGAGAATCTCGCCTCAAATCCTGCACAGGATAGTTCATCATCTTGTTACTCCACCCCTACTACCAAGTTGGAAAATGAGTACCAAGATGATGATGAGCCGCCAACTGATCCCCTTGAAAGGTTTAAATGGGAAAAAGTAAGAGAGTTAAAGAAATGGATAGAGTAGAAATATTATGAAATCTCAATATTATATTAGAGCTATATCATTTAAAGATAGATGTATTAGCTTTTCCAAAGCACTTATGCCAATTATTGAAGCTGATGAAGAATATTATATTAATATCCCCTTTAAAGGGCTTCCAATTAGCTGGGATAAAGGAGAAACAAAGTTTAATGTTTTAAACAATGCTAATGCAAAATATTTAAAACTTTCTCAAACCTTTAAAGAAAAGAGATTTTTCAAAGTAAAAGTTATAAAGAATCAAGAGCTATTAAAAGATGAAACACCAACTGATCCCTAATGATTCAGGCATTTTTCATGCTTAGACCATTGCTTTAGCACTCTCCTGGAAAGATAAATGCAATTCAATAATACAAAAATACACCCATATCCCAAACTAGAAACAGAAAGTTGCTTGAAGCTCTCCCTCTTTGGCTTGGACAAAAACACAATCAGTCATGCAAGCATAGGCACAATTACTTGGTCATCTCTCATGGGCTTCAAGCTCACCATTGGATTTTGTGTGCTGTTAGGAGATAAATCTGCTTTTTATATTATTTACCCAAACTCAGACATTATGTATGAAATCCCTTTAACAACTACTAAATGCAATTATGGTGGTAAAAGATATTGGTTTGTTTGCCCTTTATGCAAAAATCGCTTTGGTGTGCTGTATAAGGCATCCCACAGTAATTACTTTGCTTGTAGATATTGCCATAATCTCACATACAAATCTTGTAAATTAAGCGGACATAATAAAAAATATGGCAACTACATGCCAGCATTTCAACTAATGGAAGAATGGAATAGCATAAAGCGGTTTTTCTACAAAGGGGAATTTACCAAGAGATATAAGAAATTTCTTGAGAAATGTGAAAAGACAAAATCAGCTATGGCTAGTAATATTGAAAGATTAAGAAAGGAGCTTAGCTATAGCAAAAGCTCTAGGAATAGGCCGACTGGCCTGTCCTACAAAATCTCATGAACAGTAGGCTAGGCCATTTTACTGTATCGGGAACAATGGGAATGAAACTTGTGTGAGAATAATGGATGATGAAAATATGTACACAAAAGATGGGAAGGAGTTGATTACTCTTAAGGAAGCTGAAAGGCTTGGACTTGCAAAAGCAGACACACTTAAGGCTCGCATTTTAAATAAAACATTGAATGGGATAAAAAGAGGCAAGACTTGGTTTGTGGTGAAAGAAGATGTTAGAAAACAATCAAAAAATTAGATACATTCTCTATGCTAGAAAATCTACTGAGGGTGAAGATAAGCAAGTGCAATCTATTGATGATCAAATTGAAAAGCTCAAGCAACTTGCATCTAAGAACAACTTAAAAATAGTAGAGATATTAGAGGAATCCAAATCGGCTAAAACAGCAAACAACAGGCCAGTCTTTAATAAAATGATAGAGAAAATTGAAGCTGGCGAAGCCGATGGAATTCTTTGCTGGCAAAACAACAGAATTGCAAGGAACATGGAAGAGGGGGGAAGAGTAATCAACCTCTTACAAAATGGAATAATTAAATCAATAAGGACTTATGAAAAAGAACATTTACCCGAGGATAATGTATTATTTTTATGTTTTGAAATGGGAGTTGCAAACCAATTTAGCGTAGATTTAAGTAAGAATGTCAAAAGAGGGCTTGAAAGCAAACTAAAAAAAGGTTGGGCCCCAAACCAAGCACCAATTGGCTATTTAAACAGTAAGATAAAAGAAAGAGGTGAAAATGACATTCTTCCTGATCCAGATCGCTTTGACTTAGTTAGAAAAATGTGGGATTTAATGCTTACAGGAATTTATAATCCAGAACAAATAAGGAATATTGCAAACAAAGAGTGGGGCTTTAGAACAAAGAAAACTAAAAGATTTGGTGGTAATGAGCTTTCAAGAAGCGTGATCTACAAGATGTTTACCAATCCTTTTTTTGCACAAATTATCGAATACAAAGGAAAGCAATATAATGGTGTTCATAAAAAGATGGTTACCCTTGAAGAATTTGATGCTGTACAGTTCATGTTGGGTAGAAAAGGCAAACCAAGGACAAAGACAAGAAATTTTGCTTTTACTGCTGGAAATATCAGATGTGGAGAGTGCAGTTGCTTTGTAACTGCTGAAACAAAAACCAAACTTGTAAAAAGGACTGGCAAATTGAAGGATTACACTTACTATCGCTGTACCCACCAGAAAAAGGGCTACAAATGTACTCAAAAGGCAATAACAGTTGAAGATTTAGAAGCACAAATTATGAGAGAAATTTGTAAGTTTACAATTCTTCCTGAGTTTAGAGACCTTGCATTAGAAATAATAAACAAAGAAAATGCACAAGAAACTCACACAAGACAAAACATATTTGAAATGCAGGCTAAAGCATTAGTAGATACTCAAAACCAAATAGATAAACTTTTTGATATGAAATTAAAAGAGCAGATCACGGATGAAGAATACAATCCAAAGCGTACCGCCCTGGTGAATGAAAAAAAACAACTTGAACAAAAACTAAAAGAAACTAGCGAAAGAGCTGATAGCTGGCAAAAAAAACTAGGGAAGGCTTTTGACTTTGCTAGAGATGCCCGAGATGCTTTTCTAAAAGGGGGTATTGCTACTAAAAAGGAAATCTTTGTAGCCTTAGGCTCGAACTTTTTATTAAAGGACAGTAAACTCAGCCTGGAAGGCTGTTCCTGGCTAGAGCCAATAATAAAAGACTATCCTGCTATTGAAACAGATTTACTAAGATTAGAACTGCGTGAGATGCTCACCATTACTGATCAAAAGGCCATTTTAGATGAATTAAATCTCAGAACTCGGGCCTTGAGGGACTCGAACCCCCAACCATCTGGTTCGAAGCCAGGTACTCTATCCAATTGAGCTAAAGGCCCATAAAAAAACACAAAGCACAGGATTATAAAATTAATATTAATTTGTAGAAATCTCACAAACCATTGTGTATATAATTATTTTAATACGTACATGTTTAAAAATACTTTATTAATAATTTTTATATCAATGATTCTTGGCTTACCATCTTATGCTAGTCCTGGCTGTTCTACAAGAATACTAAAAAAAATTTGTGACGTTTGTGAAGAGCGCGCATTAAGCAAGTTAAACACTGATTCCGTATGTCCGGTTTGTCCAGAAGTTAATTGCCCACAAGTATCATATGCTTGTATAAAAACAGATACATTTGTACCTTTATTAAAAGAGAGTTACACACTAAGTGCAACTTTAGACAATGATGGTTTACTGCTCAAATTAAATTTTAAAAAGAATGAAGACAGTCCTACTACTTTAAAATATGATGTAAGAAGTCAAAACTTTCGAACACTAGTCAGTAATGCAATTGCTTTTATATTTTATGATCTTATAAATTTTAATGTACCACTACAACTTAAGGATAGTCTTTTTTCGTACAACTGCCTTGGGGTAATTAATAACACTTCAACAATATCTGGTCTCTGTTCAACTTTAGCAAATGACGAAAATAACCAGCCTAAATACTATGGTTTCCAATTTACAGCAATCCCTAATGACTCGCCGATTAAATAAAGAAAGACTCGAAAGCTGGACCCAAGGAGACTCGAACTCCTGACCTCCTGGATGCAAACCAGGCGCTCTACCAACTGAGCTATGAGCCCTTTCAGAAAATCAGTGGTCAGGAATCAGAGAATTAGAAAAGATTCAAGGTTTTATTATATCTTATTTGAACAATTCTCTAAATTCTTTAATTTGATTTATGTCATCTTCAAGTTCAGGTGCAAATATAAGACATGTTTTTACAACGTTTTCTTGACTTAGAGCTTTTACTAAACCTGAAACCTGAGAAAGTTCTTTTACTTTACCATTTTTTTGTTTTATAAAAATTGCTTTATCAGTTGTCTTACTTAAAGCCTTATAAGGTTCATAAGGTGTAGAAGCAGAATGTTCTATCCCTACGTAATAATTTGGATCAAAGTTTTTTGCTTTAGCGATTTTTTTAACTTTTTCCAGAATTTCATTTTTCCTTTCCTTAGAAACTTTGCGTCGGAACTCTAACGACTTAAATAATTTTCTTGTGATAAAAGAGTTTGATAATGTGCTCAAAATTTTGTCTCCTGAATTTCCCTCTGACCATTTTTGTATGCTTGAAATTAATAAGTAATCATCTATCTCTATAAAAGAATCTATATTTATTTTTTCAATTGGCAAATTATCAATGTTTAACCAATCTCGTAGAGGAGAGGTAACTTTTCCTCTACGACAGGCCCTTTGAATAATTTTTTTTAATAAAAAATCGCAAGCTAGGTTTTTTTTATGCTGATACACTTGTTTGTACATTGAATATCTTGCATGTAAATAATGAATCACAGCATCCAAGCCAATACTTTCATTTATAACAATTTTATCTTTGTCAACTTCTAGCGATGAGATTATCCTATCTGAACCTGTAAGTCCGTACGGAACACCTACATAATAAGAATCTCGAAGGAGATAATCTAACCTGTCACAATCTATATAACTTGAAATAATCTGGCTTAAGTAAGTTTTTGTTTCTTTATGCCTTAAAAGTTTAGTGATTTTTCTTGGTAAATTTTTACCGTGCTTTTTAAGTATTGAATTAACTTCTGAATTACTTAAAACAATTTTTTCTGTCCAGTCTTCATGATTAAATTTTGTAAACTTTTCTGATGTATGACTAAAAGGACCATGACCAATATCATGTAGTAGTGCTGATATCAAGATTTCTTTTTTATGTGAATGTATTTCTGGAAAACTTTTTGACAAGTGATTTAACATTTGTCTTGCAATATATAAAGTTCCTAAACTATGACCAAACCTAGTATGTTCTGCACCATGAAAAGTAAACCAGCCTAATCCCATTTGTTTGATTCTTCTAAGTCTTTGAAATTCCTTGCTGTCTATAATCTTTGCAAGTAGTTTGTCAGTTGAATCATTTAGGTTTAGTTCAATAGGCCCATGAATTGGATCAAGATATGTTCTTTGTTTATAGGTTTTATTACCAGCCATTTTGAGAGTTTATTGTAGCTTGTAAATGTTCTATGAATGTTGTGGGTTGATTGGTATAGGACCTGATTTTCCTTTTTCTTGATCTTGATATTGTTGATCTTGCTTAGGAGCTTCTTTTATTCCTAAACGCTCTTTAATAAATGAACAACCATGACAACCGTACAGTGTAAACGTTAAAGCTATTAATATTAAAACAATTTTTCTCATAGCGATTATATTTTAGCTCGTAGTCCTTTCTTATACAAGAGATCTACATACTTTTGCTTGTTATATTCAGCTATTAAGGTTTCTAAAACTTGCTTACTTTTAGTATCAACAATTAAAACTATCCCGCTAAACCTTTGAGCTTTGTAAATATCTTCAAGTCCTACTAACTTAGCTATTTTTCTTGAATTGTAAATTGAAAATGGATTAGATAAATCATATCTTAAAAATGCTATGCTTGGATTATTAGAAAAATCAGATTCTAACTCTTTTATTATTGGTTCAATATTTTTACAACTTTCACACCTATCGTGGTAAACATTTAAAACAATTATTTTTGAGTTCTGGACTTTTGTAACTATTTTTTGAATTTCTTCTTGTGTTAATTGTTGAATTGAGCAACCTGATAAAAACAAGATCAAAAGCAAGGAAATAAAAGATTTCATAGTATAATTATAATACTGGTAAACAAAATGAATGATTTCTTTAATAGCTTTGAAAATTTAGTCTCAAGCTTTATACGATCAAGTGCAGGACTTCCTTTACCAATGCTTGTTGCTTTAGCTTTTTTAGGAGGGCTTGCAAGCAGTTTAACACCATGTGTTCTTCCTATGATTCCATTGTATTTAACTTATATTGGCATTACAAAAATTGAATCAAAAATAGATGCACTAAAAAAGTCAAGTTTATTTTGTCTTGGAGCAGCTTTTATATTTAGCCTTATGGGTCTGTTTGCTTCTTTTGCTAGTTTTGTTTTAATAGAGTATAGAGGTTATGTGCATGTTGCAATTGGAATATTTGTTTTAGTTATGGCACTTTTAGTTCTTAGAGTAATAAATTTCCCTTTACCTCAATTTATAACTTCTGTACCAGCAGGCGGACCAATTATTGTTGGTATGGCATTTTCACTAGTAAGCTCACCATGTGCTAGTCCGATTTTATTTGCAATCTTAGCTTTAGCAAGTTCAGCAGGATCAACTTTTACTAGCACACTAATAATGATTGCTTACTCTGTTGGATATACAGGACTAATCTTTGTAACCAGCTTATTTACAGGTATTTTAAAACAATTAGATTATTTTAAGAAACATAGTAAGTTTATTGAAATAACTTGTACGATTATTCTTACTGTCATTGGAGTGTTTTACTTATACTCAGGTATAAAGTGGTTTATAGGATAATTTTTTATGTTGTTTTTTTAACTAAGTGTGAAAGCGGCTCACCATAGTCAAGAAGAAGTCGTGTGATAATCTTTTTACTTTCTTCTCTACTTGTTAGCGTAGCTAGATCATTGAGTACCTTACTAACAGCAGCTTTAAGTCTTGTACGGAATTCAGCAGCACTGCCTTGAAGGAAATTTTCTTTTGTTATTTTTCCCCTTCTAAAAAGTTCTAATCTATCAGAGATAGCATTGTCTAATGCATATAGTGAGTTACAATATGGACTTGTTTCATCGTTTATATCTAATCCATATTGTTTTAATTGTTCAAAAAGACTTCGTGACTTTTCTTCTTGATACTCAGCAAGTACAAGGTTTGTATCTCTAATAGGTTTATGTTCTTCTATTTCATCGAAATTAAAACCCCCTGTTCCTGAAGTTGCTTTTGGAGTTACTTTCTGACCTGTTGGTGTTATCTTATCTACCATAATTTTCTCCTTTGAAATTATCTATATGCTATCACAATGATTGTAAGAAAATCGTTAAAGAATTACTTGTCCCCTTGGGTCTATTTCTCTTCTTAATATTTCTAGTTCTTTTTGAGTTGGATTGCTTGTTGTTGGCACAGACTGGCAGTCTCTACATGCAACCTTTAATTTAAATGATGATTTGTTTTGCACATCTTCTAATGTGAGACCTGGATGAATACTTTCTATTTGCATTTCTTTTGTATCTTTGTTAAATCCAAGTACACAATAATCAGTGATTACTTTTAATGGCCCAGTGTTTGGAGGAAGCCCTGCTTTTTCCCTTGCACCAGCTCCAGTTAAGTATCCTGGGGTGGTAAGAAAATCTAACTTTTCAACAAACTTATGTTTATCCATTTTTATAATTATTATTGTATTCCAACAAAGTGATGCAAGATCATTAGCTCCACCACTTCCAGGTAATCTTACTTTTGGTTTATTGTAGTCACTGCCTATAATAGTTGAGTTTAAATTTCCAAAGCGATCTATTTGTGCTCCACCTAAAAATGCATAGTCCACTAGTCCCCTAGCACAACCTTCCATAATTTCTGGCATGCTTGTAGCTAAAAGACTTTTATAATGTGTTCTTGAATCACCAACAGACATTGGGAGAGCAGGTAATAGTGGTGCAACTCCACCTGCTTCAAACATAAGTAAAAGATTTGGTGCATGATTTTTTTGAGCAAGCATAGCTGCAAGCACAGGAAGTCCAGTACCAACTACAACAATCTTACCATCTTCAAGAAATCTAGAGGCAGTGCAGATCATAAACTCGGTCATGTTTGAGGACTTAGAAGCGTTAGCAGATTGCTTCGTTGCTTCGCTCCTCGCAATGACGTGAATATTATTTATTGGTTGCTCAATTAATTCAATGCTTCTTAATTCTGCCAGTCTTTTTTCTCCACCACATTTTTCTAAATATTCTTCCCAGTCTTTTACATCATAAATATATTTATTTAAAAATTCTTTTAACTTGTTTGAATCTTTTTCAGCTTCTATCCATTCATTTAAATGATCCAGATCAAAATAATATTTCCCAGGCATGTTTCCTGGATAAGAACCATAAGGTACATGTACAACAGCATCTACACAGTAGTAAGGAATAATTGTTCTTTCGGATTCTTGTCTTATTTTTTCTGTTGAAATTATTTCTTCTGTTGTAATTATTACTTTTTTTGATGCTCTAGTTACATCATAATCAGAAACTGTTATTCCATCAATTTGTGAGTTTCCAAATTCATCTGCTCTATGTACATGAATAATTGCTATATCCGGAGAGCATGCTGGTACAAGTGCATATATTTCTCCTGTAAACGGACACTTATATTCAATTGCACAGCTATGTTTTATTGTGTCAGTTCCAAGCATTGATCGAACTGGTAAAAATGATAAACCCATACTAGTTGCTTTATATCGCCATGCCAAGGTTGCATTTGTCCATTCAGTAACTTTTACTTTTCCTTCTTGAAATATTCTTCTATAGTTTGGTGAAAGTCCTAAAAGTTCTATTCCTACAACATAAGCTGCATCTATTTTGTTAATGCATCCCCCACTAGCAAGTATTTGGCCATCATGTGTTGCTGTATGACCTGCGAGTGTAAGATTTTTTTTCTTTTGGCGAACTATTTCATGAAGTGCAGCTGCTGGAATTCTATCCATTCCAAAACCACCAATTCCAAGATAATCACCATTGTTAACATGTTTTTTAATTGCAGTTTTTAGATCAGTTAGTTTACTGATCATTGCTTTGTTTTTTTTATGATTTATTTCACGAAGATCATTTGGTGATGTAAATCCTAAAAGTTCTTTTTCTTGTTTTATTTGGATCTGGGAACTCATTAAACTTTTACTGTGCTGCTTGTAGAATCTTTAATAAAACGTACTAAGTTTTGCCCAAAAGTTTTAAGAGCAGGAGATGTATCATATTCATCTATTTTTACATCCAGTAAAGTAAAGGTGTCCTTTACATCTTTTGCTATTTGTAATGCACCTCTGAAGTCACCAACAGTTTTTACTGATACACCTTTACCACCCATAATTTCTGCCATTTTTGCATAGTCCATAGTAGGTATATCATGCCTTTGTGCAGTAGCTGGCGGCTCACAATAACGAAGAGTTGCATAAATAGAATTGTCAAAAAGTATAATGATGGGGTTTAGTTTTAGCTTTGCAATTGTAATTAATTCCATTCCTGTCATTTGAAATGCACCATCTCCTACCATTACAATTGGCCGCCTTGATGAGTCAGCTATTTGAGCCCCAATAGCTCCAGGAATTGAAAAGCCCATACTAAGGTAATAAGCAGGAGATAGAAAGGTGGTTGCTCCTTTCATTTGTAATTCTTGCCCTGCAAATAAACAATCTCCAACATCACAAATTACTCTGTAACCTTTATCAATAAATTCATTTAGAATGGTCATTAATGCTTTAACTGTTATCATGTCATTGTCTTGTCCTGTAGGATAGTTTGGAATTTTTATCCTTGGAAAGCTAAAGTTATGAGTTCTTATATCTTTTCTTGCAAGCAATCCTTTCATAAAAAGGTCTAAGCTAATTTGAGGGTAAAAATGTTTTTTTACCTTTAAGCCTTCAATATTAGCTGCTACAGCATCATCCGGGGAAAACTTTGCAGTAAACATTCCAAGATTTACATCACTTAAAATAACTCCAATCATTAAACGAAAATCTGAATTATGAATATACTCAGCAACTTTTTGATTACTTAAGCCACCAAAATAAACTCCCATGGAGAGCGGGTGTTCTTCTGGGAAAATTGATTTACCAAGAATTGTAGATGCAACAGGTATATTTACTCTCTCAGCAAAAGTAATTAATTCTTTTTGTAATCCAATTCTAGCTAGTTCTGCATCTGCAATTATTACAGGATTTTTTGAATTGTTTAGCATGATTATAATTTCATCTAATGCTTCATCAAGTGCAGCTAAATCCTCAGGGATTTTTGGAGTACGTAAAGGTGGCTCTTCTATGATTTCAATTTCACCCATGTCTCTTGGGATTTCAATATAAACAGGAAGCTTCAGTGTAACTGCCATATCTAATGCTCGATCAATTTCTCTACCAGCAGTTAATGGATTGTCTACAATAATGCTTTGTGCTGTAATTTCATTCATTACTCTTTGATGTGTTTCGTAAGTTCTTACTTTATGGTGCAAGTGAGTATATTTTCTTCTTTCATTTATACCAGGACCTCCACTAATAATTACAACAGGAGATCTTTCAGCATAAGCTTGACCAACTGCATTTACAATATTTAAAGTTCCTACACCATAACTTACTAAAGCAGCACCTAGTCCACGTATTCTTGAATATGCATCAACTGCATAACCAACACAAGGTTCATGAGTCATGGGTATTGATTTAAGTGGACTTTTTTCCAAGGAATGAAAATGTACGTGAACTGATTCACCAGATATTCCAAACACATGGTCAACACCATATGATTTAAGTCTGTTATATAAGAAGTCTAATAATTTAGGCATAGTTACACCTCTTCAAGTTCAGCTTTATCATATCTTTCTGTCTTGTGCCATTTACCTTTTGTTCTGCTGAATAATATTTTTCTTGTTGTAATTAAAACAACCGTTGGCATAAGAGTAAGAAAATAAATATTAGTTTCTAAGGCTCTTTTAATACTTGTCCTCCAAGAAAATTTTCTATAGATTTTTATACCAAAAATTAAATTTACCCATGTAATTATCCACACAGCAAGAGATATTAACATTAAACTTGTCAAATGAGTTTCTTGCTCTTTTAAGTACCTGATTACTTCTGAAATAATATCTAAAAAGATCCAGATTGGAATTGCAAACTGAGAGAGGAAAACAAATGCATCAAATTGTTGCATTATGGAAAATCCCTTAGTTAGAGTAAACATCTTTAAAAGATTTGATAAGCATCTTCTTAAACTTCCTTCAACCCATCTTAGCCTTTGTAAAAGTAATGCACGGAATTTAATTGGTGCTTGTTCTAAGGTAATTGCTTCAGGGCAAAATCTAATTTGCCAGCCATTTACTGTAAGCCTTGTTGATAGCTCAAGATCTTCTGTAAGTGCTTCTTCATCCCAATGACCAATTTTATCTAAAACATTTCGTTTAATAATAAAACCATTTCCTCTTAGCTCAACATTCCCATGAATTTCATCCCTTCCACATTGGAAATAATTATCAAGGCAGTATTCATTTTCCTGTAGTTTGGTTAAATAGTTAACGTTTGGATTTGAAACTCTTTTTTGTGACTGAACTGCGGCTACAGAATTATCTTCCAATAAATAGGGAACCACTTTTAAGAGGAAATCTGATTCTACTTTTGCATCAGCATCAAAAACAGCAATTAACTCTTCACTTGAATGATTAAATACATAGTTTAATGATGCGGCTTTACCTCTGCATAAACTATTTTTGGTTCTATGTATAACCTTTATCTTATTAGGAAATCTCAAAAAATATTTGTCTAAAATTTCTTTTGTAGAATCTGTAGAATGATCATTTATTAAATAAATTAAATAGTTTGGATAGTTTAAAGCTAATAAATTCTCTATGGTATCTGCAATTACTTTTTCCTCATTATGAATTGAAACAAAAATATCAACATTTGGATAGCATCTGGCTTGTAGTAGTTTACTTGATTTCTTTTTTCTATTTTGAGCTATAGCAAGAGAGACAGTATGAATAACCATGCATATTACAAGAACAAGGATTGCATAAAGAGCAAGTGGTTTTGGCAAGTATGATAATGCTTTGTCTGGAAGTAATTCTTCTACAAGTTTTATAAATGCCCACGTTCCAATAATTATGCTGGCTAAAAGTATACGATTATATAACATTTACCTTCCTTCTTTAATATTTGCTAAATCATCACCAGCTAAAATGGTAACATCTGCTTCTGGTGGACCCAGATTTCCTATTAACAACTCCCCACGATTGCCAATATCATTTTTAATTTGTAACGCTACGTCAGAATTAGCTTTTTGAGCATATATTTTAGTAAATTTTACATAACTTTCATAGTCTTGAGCTTGAAGGACTGTATAGCCATATTCTCTTAATATATTTGTTAGTTTAGTAGCTAACCTGCGATTCTTACGAGAACCATTAAAAATGGAAATCTTTATGTCTTTTGGATTCTTCCTTAAGAAATTAAAATTATTTTCTTTATCATAAAAAAGTTGTTTAATAACTCTATCGATTTCTTTTGGGTTAGGTATCCAGTAACTAATCTGATTATGCTGACCAAACTCTCCTGGTAATAAGACAATATTTTGTTTAGATGGAGATACATTTCTTACAAAGTTAGCAATTCTAATAATATCCTTTGGTTTTAAATCAGTAAGAATTGTTTGTTTGTAAATTGAGGTAAGCTCTGGAAGTTTAGTAAAGATTACAGGGTCTAACAGCTTGTCAAAAACAGCTCTCATAAATGCTTGTTGTCTTTGAATTCTTCCAATATCACCTAAATTATCATGTCTGAAACGTAAGTATCCAACAACTTGTTCACCGTTTAGCACCCGTTTACCAGGAAATAAATTAATGTAAAGCTTTGCAGCATGATCCTCATAAAACATTCTTTGAGGAACATCTATTTTTATTCCTCCAATTTCATCAATGATTTGACTTAGCCCTTGAACATTTATAACCACATAATGATGAATTGGTGTTCTTAAGAGTCTTTCTAAATATTTTTTAGTGAACCTAGGGCCACCAATTGAGTTTAAATAATTTATTTTTTCAACACCATGTCCTGGAATTTTAATTCTTGTATCTCTTGGGATATTTAAAATATTTAAAGTGTTTTTAAATGGATTACAACTTATAAGAAATATAGTATCTGAACGACCCTTCCATAAAAGTGCTTGGTCAAATTTA
The DNA here is from genome assembly GCA_016193285.1 of Candidatus Melainabacteria bacterium. Lineage (NCBI taxonomy): Bacteria > Bacillati > Candidatus Melainabacteria > Candidatus Melainabacteria bacterium. The sequence goes on along the minus strand of JACPSL010000031.1, from coordinate 39,524 downwards.
AAATTCTTTGCTTCCCCTGGAAAAATTTCATCACACCCTAAAATTAGAATGTTTTGTCTTTTGTTTAAACTTATTACTCTCAGATCTTGTGGTACCAAGGAAGGACTGTAAATATTTAGTGAAACAATTGTTAAGAAAAGCCCTATGAAGAATAAAACTACATAAAACAAAGTAGATCTTTTGCTTGCTTTATCTTCGTTATCTTTGTATAAAATTTTTGGATATCTTTGAAAATTCACAAGATTTAAAATTTACAAGCTGGAACTAAATAATCTAGCATAACATCAATTTAAGAACCAAAGACTTTAGTGCATAAATGAAATAGTGATTAATGTCACTGAACAAAAGGTTCTTATAGTGTATTATGATTTTGCTTTGCTAAAGAAAAGTGGAAAAAGCAAGCAGTTTAAAGGGCAAATAGATAAATCATACACCTCCTACTATAAGCCCTTGAAACTAAAAATAATAAAAAACCCGCTTCCTTAGAGCGGGTTTTTTATTAGATTGTCTATCTGGCTGGGAGGTGAATGTTTTTATACTACATGAGTCAAATTAAGACTAAGTAATAAACATACCCTTTAAAAAATAAATTAAATTTAAATATTCTTAGTATTACCCCGGATAAAATCATTTCTTCTGTGGTTTCTTTCCTGATGGTTTTTCAGGTGGTTGCTTTATTGGCTGAGATTTCTTTGCTGGACCTAATTCTTGTAACATCCTGCTTAAATTTTCACAAGTAAACTCTTGAGCTAGGATTTTCTCTGTAAATTCCTTGTTTTCTTTTAAGTCTGATCTTCCAACTTTGTCCAGAGCTTTAAAAAGCATTTCTTCTTTTTGTTTTGGTGTAAGTGCTGACATTAAAACTTCAACCATTTTTGAGAAGGTTAATGCTTCTTGTTCTTTTAGAAAACCTACTACTTGTTGTATGTCATTTTCAACTTCAAGTTTTATACAAAACACTATTTCATAGGCCCTTACAGCTGCTTTCTTAAAAGTTTGTTCATAATCTTTTATATTTAAGATAAATTCATCTCTTATTCCATCTATAACTGACCCATGCCTTTCTTTTAAATCTGTAAAATAGTCAACTAATTCCTTAAACGTTTGTAGTTTTGAAACTTGATAGATAATCAGAATTTCCTTAATATTTTCTTCAGGAACACCACAAGCAAGCAGTGCTCTAACTATTACAAGCCTTTGCTCATTTGCTAAAAATGCAATTTCTACATCATGTTTTGTATAATCATTTCCTAGCGAATCTTTTTCTCTTTGAGTAAGTTCTCTTCCAAGAACACTTGCTGCTATACTTCTTTGAACATGTGTACCTTCTTGAGTTGGTTGTACACTGCTTAAATCTTCATCTTCTCTAAGTGCAGCTTCTAGTTCTTTGTCTCCATCTCCTTGGGCAAAAGTATTGTTGCTCATTGTCAAGCTCATGACAATAACAATAAATAAATTAATAAGGAATAGTTTCTTAAGCCTTAGATACATCTTGTTTTTTCACTTCGAGGCAGATTTTCTGCTCTCTAATATAATTTGTGAAAAATCTTAGGGTTCATCTAATAGCTATCCCTATTTGTTTATAATATTTTTTTAAGCAATGTATGTGAAACCCCCAGGGCAAGCCCTTTTTAGCTTATATACCTAAATCAAATAGTGTATGATCTACTGCAAACGGGGGATGGTTATTTATGCAACAAAATAATCTTTTAAGTTTTCACAAAAATTATTTTCCCGGAGTTTTTTTAGAGCACGGTGTTCTAGTTGTCTAACTCTTTCTCTTGTTACACCTAAAATTTTTCCAACTTCTTCAAGTGTTCTTTGCTCTCCACAATCCAAACCAAAACGTAATCTAATTACAGCTGCTTCTTTCATGGTTAGCTTTTTAAGTGCTTTATTTATATCCATTCCAAGCAAGATCCAATTTGTCAATTGCTCAGGAGTTAGGTTTTCATCATCACTAATGAAGTCCTCAAGATCTCCTTCTTCTTCATTATTTACACGAGAATTTAAAGAAACAGGTACTTCCATAATTTGAATAACTTCTTTAATTTTATTAATATCCATATCTACTTCACAAGCAAGAGCTTCACAAGAAGGAAAGTTGCCTGACTTATCAGTTAGTTTTTTAATTGCTTTTTTTAACTTGCTAATTATTTCAACCATATGGACTGGAAGTCTAATTGTTCTTGACTTGTCAGATAATGACCTTGTAATGCCTTGTCTAATCCACCAAGTAGCATAAGTAGAAAATTTATAACCACGATCTGGATCAAACTTTTCAACTGCTTTCATAAGACCAAGATTACCTTCTTGAATTAAATCAAGAAATGACATTCCTCTATTTAGATATTTCTTTGCTATGGAAACTACTAATCTTAAGTTATGCATTACTAACTCTTGTTTTGCTTTTTCATCTCCAACTTGAACTTTCTTTGCAAGCTCTAATTCAGCCTCTGATCCTAGAACAGACATCCTACCAATCTCACGTAAGTAAACTCTGACTAAATCATCAGTGAGTGGAAGAGTTTTAGTTTCTTCTTCACTTTCCTCACAAGTTAAAAATGTTTCATCTTCCATATCAATATCAATCTTGTTTTTAAGTAATGCCATTATATTTTTCTCCTTAGGGCTGATCGCAACCAGCCCTTACAATGTATAAAAAGAGGTTAAGAAGAAAAATTTGACAGTAGGGGCAAGTGGACACTTGCCCCTACTTAACAATTTGTTAACCTAAAAACCAACCTTTTCTTTTATCTTCTTTTTTATTAGCAATATTTGGGGCTATGTTTTGTATTCTTAACTTTTCATTAGTTACTTGTTTAACCAACTGGTTTAAAAGAGCGTCTTTATATTCAATTTCTTTAGTCTTAAACTCAAGTGCTTCCTTTTGTTCACCTAAAAGCATTTCATATTCTTCTAGTTGCTTTTGCATATTGTCATTCTGAATTTTTAGCTCTTGTTCAAGCTCACGGAATTTATAGTTTTGGTCTAGTGATTCTTTCCTGAAATTTTCATATTCTTGTCTAATTCCATCATGTTCTTCTGTCATCCCTTTAATTTTGTTTTCAAGCTCTTCATTTTGATGTTTTACAATTTTTAGTTTATCTTTGTATTCTTGTTCAGTTTTTTTTGAGGTTAATTGAAAGTTGTTAAATTCACTTTCAAGATTTTTAAGTGTTTCTCTTGCACTTTGTAACTCATTAATTAAATTTCTATTTGTTTCACGGACACGGGAAATTTCTACTTTTAATTCTTCTTTTAAAGAAGCTATATTTTCTAACTTAGCTTTTATTTCTTCTGATTCATTAGCTTTATTTATATAACCTTCCATCAAAGCTTTAAACTCAGGGCTTACATCATCTTCTGACTTTCCAATTAATATTGAAAGCTGATTTTGAATTTCACTTATTGCACTTCCAAGATCAGTAAGAGAAGTTATAGGAATAACATTTTTCCGTGAAGCTGGTTTTAAATCAGTAACCAAAGTATTAATTTCTTTTGCCATATGTTAACAGATTTTAATAGCCAGAGATTAGTTCCATTAAGAGCTATAATTTGTTTGATATGAAATATAAGCCAGTATATCAGTGTAAATGGCTAATGGTTTTATGCCTTCTTGTTTTAATTTATTTAAGTAATCTAGTACTAGCTCGTTTGCCTTTTGTAGGTATAGATTTTAATCCAGCAAGTACAAATAAAGGATTATTAATTTTTTTACAAAGTCTACTACCACACTTTTATTTTGACATGCAGATTTATGGTTTACAAACTGTGGCTGTATGGGCATGTGGGATAATCTTAGGTCCTCAAACAGGTTTTATTGCTATAACTATATATCTTGTTTTAGGATTTTTAGGCCTTCCGGTTTTTGCAAGTGGTGGAGGGCTTGATTATTTTAAAGAACCAACATTTGGATATTTAATTTCTTTTCCTCTTAATGCTTTTTTAAGCGGGTGGTTATATGAAAAGAATAAAAAGTTTTTAACAGTTTTAATCCCACTTCTCACCACACATTTTTTAGGAATCTTTTATATTTTACTTTTTAAAAGAGATTGGTTAGATGTTACCTGGCATATTTCATTTAGTATGATTGGTTATGATTTAATTCTTGCTCTATTATTAACTCCTATTATTCCAATAATCTCATTTGTTTATAAGGAAATGTTTATCCAGGAATTACCAGATCATACATCACTGTTTATGCATGAAGAATCCAAAAAGCGACGACCCTTATGAAACTAACAGGCACAATTACTAAAATCCTAGCAAATTTTTACTATGTAGTAGATGAAAAAAATAAAACATGGGAGTGCTTTGCAAGAAGTAGATTGCTTAAAGAAGGAAAATTTTTATTTGTAGGAGACAAGGTTGAGTTTGAAGAAACAAACCCTACAAGTGGTGTAATAACTAACTTAATAGATAGAAAAAATAAAATCGCAAAACCACCAATTGCAAATATTGATCAAGTGCTAATTGTCTTTTCTACCTGTGAGCCAGATTTTGGTTTATATAATTTAGATCGATATATCTCTTACATAAAATATGAATTACCATATGAAAAAACTATAGTTTGTATAAATAAAACTGATTTAAAAGAAATTAATATTAATGATATTTACAAAAACAGTGGTGTCGAAATATTTTATGCTTCAGCTTTAACAAAAAACGGTTTAGATCTTTTAGCTCCAAATTTAGTTAATAAAACAACAGTCCTAACAGGACCATCTGGTACAGGAAAATCAAGTTTAATAAAAGCATTAGCTCCTAGCCAAGATATTTTAATAGGTTCCTTGAGTGCAATTAAACAAGGCAAACATATAACAAGAAACATTCAATTAATTCCAATTGAATACAAGTGCAACAATGGTTTTTTAGGAGATACTCCTGGGTTTACTCAGTTTAGTTTTGCTGGGTTAAATCCTATCAAGCTACAAACAACATTTAATGAGTTTAAAAATGTCAAATGTAATTTTAATAACTGTCTACATGAACAAGAGGAAGGATGCAAGATAAATGATGCTATTGAGAAGGATGCAATCCTGCAATCGCGCTATGAAAATTATTTAATGATTCTTTCAGAGTCAAGGTCAAAAATATTTTATAGATCTAAACAAGAAGCAAAAGTAAAATCTGTAGGTGGTCTTAAAGGTGATAAAAAAATAATCCCTAAAATTAATCAAGAAACAAGAGCCAAGTCAAGAAAAAAAGAGAAACAAGAATTGTTAAAATTTAAAGATCAAAATTAGCCAGGAAGGAACCTTGTATCTGCTTAGAAAGTAAGTTTGTTCAGTTGTCAAGGTATGTAACTACAACAGCTTTCTTTTAAATAGTAACTAATCGTAAAGTTAATTAGGAACATTTTATTGTATAACCTTTAGATATAAAAGCATTGGATTTGGCCTCAAAAGTCACAATTGAGGCCAATTTATTGTTTTAAGCTCTTTTAAGAAATTGTTTTAGAGCAACAGCAACTAAAAAGATACTTGAATTTTTTTTATCCAAGCCCTAGCATATCAAAAACAAGGCTGCTTTTACTATGAAGCAAAAAATAGAAAAGTAGAAACTTAAAAAGTAGGAAACATAAAAAAGAGGGATAAAAAAATCATGGAAGGACAAACTTTTGATTCAAATTCAAAATTAAATATTTCACCTGCAATCATAAAAGTGTTCGGGATAGGTGGTGCAGGATGTAATGCTGTAAACAGAATGATTGAAACTAGTTTAAGTAATGTTGAGTTCTGGGCAGTGAATACAGATGCACAAGCATTACAACTATGTACAGCACCAAATAAAATTCAAATTGGCGGCAAGTTAACAAAAGGCCTGGGTGCAGGCGGTAATCCAAGCATTGGCTTAAAAGCAGCTGAAGAAAGCCGTGATGAGATGGCTGCAGCTATCACAGGTGCTGACATGATTTTTATTACCTGTGGAATGGGTGGTGGTACTGGAACTGGTGGTGCATCAATAATGGCTGAGATTGCAAAAGATCTTGGAGTTTTAACAATTGGTGTTTGTACCAAACCATTTACCTTTGAAGGCCGAAGAAGAATTAGCCAAGCCGAACAAGGTATTGAGGCTTTAAAACAAAAGGTTGATGCTTTAATTGTTATCCCCAATAATAAACTCTTACAAGTTATTGAAAAAAGAACATCTGTACATGAAGCATTTAAGCAAGCAGACAATGTTTTGCTTCAAGGTGTTCAAGGCATCTCTGACATAATTACAATACCTGGTTTAATAAATGTTGATTTTGCAGATGTAAGAAACATTATGACTTCTGCAGGTTCAGCACTAATGGGTATGGGAACAGCATCTGGTGAGGGCAGAGCAACAGAAGCAGCAAGAAAAGCTATTGAAAGTCCATTACTTGAGACTACCATCAATGGTGCTTCAGGAATTATATTTAATGTTACTGGTGGACCTGACTTGACTTTACATGAAGTACATGAAGCTGCAGGATTAATTTATGAACTTGCTCAAGACGATGCAAACATAATCATTGGAGCAGTCATTGATCCTAAGTTTCAAAATGAAGTTCAAATAACAGTTATTGCAACAGGCTTTTCAATGCAAGTACCAACAGTGGAACAGCAAAGAGCACAGACCAAAGAACTTACAAAAGAATTTTTTGGACCAGTTGGTGTTGGTGTTAGCGATAGAAAAGAAGAAAAAGTTGTTGAAGCTAGGACAAAAACTATTGTTGATGACAAAGTAAAAAGAATGGCTTCAGATATTTTAGACATTCCTGAGTTCTTAAGAGGAAGAAGATAAATTTTTTTATAACAGGTACAGGTACAGGAGTTGGTAAAAGTATTTTTACTGCACTGTTAGCTAATTCTTATTATGAACAAGGTAAAAAAGTTGCAATTTCAAAACCAATTCAAACAGGACCCGAAAAAGATACTACTCTTTTAGCTAAATTTACAAATAATAAAATCCCAATATTTAACACTTATTCTTTTTCTCTTGCTAGTGCTCCATTAGTTAGCGCAAAAAATGAAAATAAGAAGATAGAAGTAGAAAAAATAATTTCAGATATTAAAGAACTTGAAAAAGAATTTGATGTGGTTATTATAGAAGGGATTGGAGGGATTGCAGTGCCTATTGCAGAGACCAGAGACCAGAGACCAGAGACCAAAGACCACAAAAAGGTCTATAGTCTTAATTGCTATCTAGTTGCTGATCTAATAAAAGATCTAACCTACCCAGTTATTATTGTTGCCCGTCCAACCTTAGGCACAATCAATCACACAGTTTTAACAATTAATTTCGCAAAACAAAAAGAGCTAAATGTCTTAGGCTTTGTCATTAGCAGCTATGATGAAAAAACAAATGATGTAGTAATAAAAACTGCACCAGATGTAATTTCTGAAATTACAGGTGTAAAGTGTTTAATGAAAGTGCCTGTGGTCACTAATGGATTAGTTTTCAGTGCTTACAAATGAATTTTCTTCTTCCAACACACCTAGCTGCCTTGCAAAAGTATAGCCAATTGATTTGTAAATAATTTTTGCAGCAAGTATATTGGGTGCAAGTAAATCTGGTATTGGTGTAAACTCAACAAAGTCCATTCCAACTATTTCTTTAAAAGTACAAATATTTTTCATAATGTCAATTGCTTGATTCCAACTCAATCCGCCAGGCTCTGGTCTTTGTACAGATGGCATGATACTTGTATCTAAAAAATTTAAATTAAAACTAACATAAACATTTTTAGTAAGGTTAGTTAATAAGTCTGCTACTGTCCAACGGTTTTTATCTTTTGCAAAAAAGATATCTATGTTTGGATTATTTTCTTCAAGCCAATTTTTTTCTTCAAGAGAAACCAACCTGGTACCTACCTGAACAATTTTTAAATCTGGCATTAAATTATAAATTTGTTTAATTGTACATTTGTTTGTGTATTTATTTCCTTGTAATGATTCTTTTAAATCTAAGTGAGCCCCAAAATGTACAACAGAAATATCTGGATATAAGTCATAGACTGCTTTTATAGCTCCATATGATAAAGAATGTTCACCACCAATTAGTATTGGTAAACAGCCACTAATTATTGCATTTCTTACAGCATCTTCTACTTCTACAAACGGTTGCTTGGTTTTGTTATTTACAAACTCACAACTTACAAAGTTTGTAGTATTAATTCCTATTTTCTCAATTTCAGTCCAAAGCTCATCGTCAAAGGATTCCAGATGAGTACTTGCATTTAAAATTCCCTGTGGTCCATATTTAGTACCTTTATTACTTGAAGCTGTATATTCATAAGGGACTGGGATAATTAAAACTTTTGGGTCTTCAATGTGCCTAAAATTGCCAAAGTAATTTGTTTCAGTGATAATTGACATAATTAGTTTAGTTTAGCAAGTAGTAGTATTGGATGCAATATTTTTACTTTATAATATCAATAAATGAAAACAATCCATGAAACGCTTAAGACTATTCAAGATGCAATCAACTATGAAATTGATCAACACTATGTAAATGCAAAAGGCAAAAAGGCAACATTCTCTAACTTTATAATTCAAAACACAAAATTACTTTCTTACGAGTTTAATGATAAGGAAAAGCTTAAACTGCTTATTAATTTATTTTATTCATATCCAACACAAGATGTTACTTCAAGAATTGAAACTATTCATAAAGCACAAGGAATTTTAAAAGAAATATCGGATAAGAATAGAGAGCAGAGAGCAGAGAGCAGAGCTCAGAAACTTCGAAACTTTGAAACCTTGAAACCTCCCAACAAATCATACGAAAAAGACCCAAAAAAAATAGATGTTAAATATGTAAAAGGTATAGGACCAAGATTATCTCTTGTGTTTAATAGGATTGGTGTTTTTCTTGTAAATGATCTTCTTCGTTATTATCCAAGAACATACCTGGATTTTCAAAAAACAAGACAAATTAAAGACCTAAAAATTAATGAGGATGTTACCATCATTGGTCAAATTAAAGGATTTAGATCATTTACTCCACCAAAGAGAAGAAATCTAACCATTTTTACAATTATAATTCAAGACGAGACAGGAAAAATAAATATTACAAGATTTATTGGCGGGAAATTTAACAAGCTCATTCAAGAAAATTATAAAAAGCAACATCCAATAAATTCAAAAGTTATTTGTTCAGGTACAGTTTCATATGATAAGTTTTCAAGAGCATTCTGCCTTGCAAATGCAGCAATAGAAATAATTGACGACAATGGCAGAGATGCTTCATCAGAGCGTCTCTTAAATGTTGCAAGAATTGTACCAGTATATCCATTAACAGAAGGAATTTCTCAAGAGTTTATAAGAAAAATTGTTTCAAATGCATTTTTAGTTTATTCTGATTATATTCAAGAATCTTTACCAAGAAAACTTTTAAAGGAAGAAAAGTTACTTGATTTAAAAACAAGCTTGTCTCAAATCCATTTTCCTGACAGCCAGGAGTTATGTAATCTTGCAAGGCATAGAATTGTATTTGAAGAGTTTTTCTTAATGCAGTTAGAACTAACTTATAGACGACATACTCTTGACAAAGATAGAACTGGCTTAAGCCTTAAAGAAAGAGATGAGAGTCTTGTAAGAAAACTAGTTGACTCTTTGCCTTTTAAATTAACAAATGCACAAAACAAGGTTTTCCTAGAAATTAAAAAAGATTTAATGAGTGATAAGCCTATGCACAGGCTTTTACAAGGAGATGTTGGAAGTGGAAAAACTATAGTTGCTCTTATGGCATTGCTTTTTGCAGTTGAAAATGGTTATCAAACTGCACTTATGGCACCTACTGAAATTTTAGTTCAGCAGCACTTTAGAAAATTCCAGGAATATTTATCTCCTTTAGGTATCCAAGTTGCAATGTTAACTGGCAGTACACGAGATAAAGTAAAAAAAGAAATTTACGATGGTCTTGTTACAGGTCTCATAAAAATTGTTGTAGGCACTCATGCACTTATTCAAGATGAAGTTACATTTAAAAACCTTGGACTTGCAATTATTGATGAACAACACCGTTTTGGAGTAAAACAAAGAGATGCTCTTTTACAAAAATCTAAAAATGTTGAAAGATTGTTTATGACTGCCACACCAATTCCAAGAACTCTTGCATTAGCTCTACATGGTGATTTAGAAATGTCTGAAATAGATGAATTGCCACAAGGAAGAATACCAATTAAAACTTCAGTTGTTCAGTCATGGCAAAGAGCAAAAGTGTTTGATCTTATTTGCGGGGAGGTTGCAAAAGGAAGACAAGCATATATTGTTTTTCCTTTAATTGATGAGTCAGAAGCTTTATCTGCAAAGGCAGCTACAATTGAGTTTGAAGAACTTTCTAAAACTTTTTTAAAAAATTTAAGACTTGGTCTTATGCACGGAGAATTGCCATCAGCTGAAAAAGAAAGAGTTATGCAAGCTTTTGTAACCCAGAAGATTGATGTCTTAATTACTACAACTGTTATTGAAGTTGGAATGGATGTCCCAAATGCAACTGTAATGATGATAGAAAATGCAGAAATGTTTGGATTATCTCAGTTACATCAATTGCGTGGAAGAGTTGGTAGAGGTGGAGAACAAGCATATTGTTTGCTTTCACCTCAAGGTTACTCTGAGGATGCTTTAAAGAGACTTGAAATACTAACAAAGACAAATAATGGATTTATTATTTCTCAGGAAGATTTAAGGATTAGAGGACCTGGTGAATTTTTAGGTACAAAACAAAGTGGGCTTCCTGACTTATTGCTTGCAGATATTATAAATGATGCTACAGTACTAGAATTAGCAAGAAGAAAAGCATTGCAAATCTTAAAAGAGGATTCCAACTTAAATGATTATCCAGAACTAAAAAAATATCTTGAAGAAAAAGAAAAATTTTATATTACTGCTGGGTAAAATAGTATATATTAGATCACATTTTTTATGTTTGCTCGTCTATTTTAAAAACAATGCCAGAAACCAGAGAAATATTTGAACTATTGAAAAATTACATTGAGGAAATACCAGTTGGCCTTTTATTATTCGACATGAAAAATAATTTATTGTCCTGGAATAAATATGCTGTTAGTGCTTTAGAAACAAATGAAGAAGATTTTAAAAAAAATAATTTTAAACTTTTAAAAGAACAAATTATAGAAATCTTGCATCTTCCATCCAATACTGAGAAAGAAATCATTGGATTATCAAACCAATTAAAAGCAAAGAAAATTACTACAAGTGACAGCAATATTATCCTAATTATTACTGAAACCCATCAAGAAAACATAGGTGAAATGAGTCATGAACTCAGGCGTCCCATTACAAATATAAAAACTCTTACTGAAAGTCTTCTTCTTGGTGCAATGAAAGACCCGGATGTTTCAGGAAAATTCTTAGAACAAATTAATAATGAAATTGATAGACTAACAAAATTAGTAAATCAATTATTAAATCTTGGAAAGATTAGATCAGGCAAACTTTCAGGGCCAAAGAAAAGAATAAATTTTAAAACAAAAGTTGATGAAACAATAAAGTTACTTCAGCCAATAGCTGACAAAAGTAAAATTAAAATTTCAAATTTAGTTTCAGGTGACTATGAAATTTTTGCTGATCCTGAACAAATTGATCATGTGCTTCAAAATTTAATTGAAAATGCAATAAAATATAGCAAAGAAAACACACAAGTTACTATTAAACATGGGCCTGTACCTGGAAGTTTTCAAATAGATGATACAGGCATTGGAATTCCTGAAGGTGAAATCCCAAAAATATTCGACAGGTTTTATAGAGTTGACCGCACAAAAGCAAGAGGGAGTTCAGGGTTAGGTCTATCAATTGTTAAGAATGTAGTAGATCTTCATGGAGGTAAAATTGAAGTTAAATCAAAAATGGGGAGCGGATCTAGCTTTATTGTTCATCTTCCAATTGACTAAGCAAAGATTAAAGAATAGGATTAAGACGGGTTTATCTTAACCTAGATTATGGTAAGTTAATCATATAAGGACATAAACATATGCCAAACAAAATTTTGTTAGTTGATGATGAGGTAAATTTAATTGACCCAGTTGCATATAACTTAAAGCAAAAAGGGTATGACACCATAACTACATACGATGGAAAAAGTGCTCTTGAAGCATTTAGAAGAGAACAACCTGATTTAGTAATTTTGGACTGGACACTCCCAGATATACAAGGTGTAGATATATTAAAACAAATTCGTGAAGAACAAGATTTTACTCCTGTAATCATGCTTACAGGGAGAACTGCAAAAGAAGATATTGTTGAAGGACTTACTGCTGGTGCAGATGATTATGTAACTAAGCCATTTACATGGGAAGAACTTTTTGCAAGAGTTGGATCAGTACTAAGACGAGCTCAACAAGTTTCTCAAACGCCAGGCAAAAGGCTTCGCTTTGGTGACATTATAATGGACACTGCAAGTCATCGTGTTTGGTTAGCTGATAAAGAACTTTCACTCTCACCAAGAGAATATGCACTGCTTGAAATTTTTATGAACAATCCAAGGCGAGTTTACTCGCGAGACGATCTTATAGAAAGAGTATGGGGCCTTGACTATGATGGAGATACAAAAACAGTTGATGTACATATTTGTTGGTTGAGGCAAAAACTAGAAGAAGATCCCGCAAGACCAAAAGTTTTACAAACAGTTAGAGGTTTTGGATATAGATTAGGTGGATAAGAATAACATTTAGTATTTATTATAAGTATCAGTGTTTCAGAAAAACTATTGCCTGCTAAAATAGCCATTGTTTCTAGTTTCTTTGGAAGGCAGGACTATATGAAGAGATTTGTTTGTGTATTCGTAACGTTTATTTTTTCTTTTGTGTACTTGTTACCTTTCGCTGAAGTTTGTAGAGCTTCAGCTGCTGTAAGTCAGGCATTGGAGCAAACAGAAGAGTTTGGCCCTCTTCAAATGGCAATTGCTGATTTAGAAAGTATTCAAGATCTTTTAGATCAGGGAAAAAATAAAACAGCAATAACTATTTTAAAAAGTGCAATTGGGCAATTAAGAAAAATTAAGGGACTTACACCAAGACAGGTAAAAGGTATGGGTGCAAGATTAAAGAAAGCAATAAAGGCTATAAAAGCAGGTAATAATACTAGTGCATTGAGTGAAGTAAATCATGTCCTTGGTGAGTTAGGTACTCTTTAATGATTGGTTACCTTGGTCCTGAAGGTTCATTTACTCATCAAGCATTAATTCAGTACTTATCTAAATTTGAAATTAAAGATAGTATTTGTTCTTTTCAAACAATAGCTCAAGTAATTGAATCAGTTAACAGTGGAAAAATAAAAAGTGGAATTGCTCCTGTTGAAAATTCAATAGAAGGATCTGTAGGTGAAACACTTGACCAGTTACTTAGGTCCTCTCAAAAAGTAACAATAAATGCAGAGATAATAATTCCAATAGAGCATTGTTTAATTACAAAAAATAAAACATTAAATGAAATTAAAAAAGTTATTGCACACACTCAAGCCCTAAGTCAGTGTCAAAACTATTTAAAAAGATTTTTGCCAGAAGCAGAAGTTGAACCTACTACAAGCAACTCACTTGCTGTAAAGATTGTTAGTGAATCACTAAATGGTCTAGCTGCAATTGGTCCTGCCATGGCAGCTGAAATTTATAAAGTACCAGTATTTGAAAAAGGAATTAATGATGAAAAAGAAAATTTTACGAGATTCGTTTTAATTGGTACTGAAACAATAAAATCAAGCAGCAAAGACAAAACAACAATTGCATTTGGGGTACCTTATGATAAGCCAGGTACTTTAGTTAATGTACTTCAATCATTTGCAAAAGAAAAAATAAACCTCTCAAGAATTGAATCAAGGCCTTCAAGAAAAGCACTTGGTGAATACATCTTCTTTATTGATCTTGAAGCACACAGAGAAGACATCTCGTTAAAAAAAGCACTTAGTGAAGTAGCACCTGATTTTAGTTTCTATAAATGGCTGGGGAGTTATCCAAGATGGCATTGATAAAATTGCTTTCTTTGATCCTTCAAAAATTATATTTTTCATCTCGGTTAAGAGAACGTTGACATTTTATTTATTTTTTGCTAAGTTCAAATTATAGTCACTACCTCTACGAACTGGTTTTCGTGGGGCAAGTAGGAAAAATAGATAGAATATGGCAAACACAGTGAAAACTGAAACACTTCCTATAAATCCTGGAAGAACAATTGGCGGCGGCCTTAGAAAAAGGTTGCAAATGATGGCAATGAAGAGGAAATTAATGAGTCCAGCTGAAGCTGCATTCGGTATAGCACAAGAAAGTGTTGATGTAGAGGACGGGGTGAATGGAAAACCAAAAAATAGCAATGCAAGGGAAAATGGAAGAAGGATAAGAGAAGTAATAGTCAGAGCAGGAGCAATTTTAACAGACATAACTGGTAAAACAGCTACTCATGTTGCAGACACAACAGCTAAAAATTATGAAGGGCTTGCAAAACAAAGAGAGTTAAAAAGAAAAGAGGAAGAAGAAAAATTTGGTGGGCCTCCTAATTTGATTCAACATGCTTGTGAAGGGTTAGAAGAACTAGAAAAAGTACCGCCATTTACTAGAAGATTTTTCTTATTTGGTTGGATGAAAGAACCAGCCAAAGAAATAGCAATTAAAGGTGCTCAAGTCCTCTTACCATGGACTCTCAATAGAATTGCATCTATTTTTAAAATTTTTAAACCTTAAGTCTCATCAGAAATTGAGCTAACCGCATCTTTAATTACATGAGGGATCTTTCCATTAGTAAAATTACCAGTAAAATCAGATAATTCTAAATTTATTTTTCATCTGGAGTAATTGACTTTTTTAAAGGAAACCTATCCTAAAATTGCTTCACCAAGTTTAAAAGCAGCATGTCTATTAAATCTTGCTTTTATTCTGCCTCTTTTTATCCAAGCATATGGAATGTTTCCTTTAAACTCTAAGGTATTTGTATCAAGTTTTTCCATAGTTTCATCATTTAGAACAAGCTTAATCTCATTACTGTCTTTAACTACATCTCTTACGATAAATATAGTATCTTCAGGTACAATACTTATTTTTTGAGTTACATTATTATTTTGCCACTTTAGCTGGTAATTACTGTCATCAATTTTTTCAAAGTCTAGTTTTTTAAAAAATTCTATTATTTTATCATGAGTTAATTGTTTACCTTGGTAGTACAAGTTACCTTCAACATCTACTTTTATGTGATCGTCCACAGCTTTAGTGAGTATAATTATACCGCTAAAACGTTATAGACAGTGTCTCTTTCAACAGGTATATAACCAGCATCTTCAATTAGTTTTTGTATAAAATCCTTTTTAAGTCCTCTTTTACTAGCACCAGCAGCATAAGTAACACTTTCTTCTTGAACCGTGCCATCTAAATCATCTGCTCCAAAATTAAGTGCAACTTGTGCAAGACCTATACCAAGCTGAATCCAGTAAGCTTTTATATGATCAAAGTTATCAAGCATAATTCTTGAAATAGCAATATTTTTTAACTCATCAAAAGCAGTTAGTGACCGCACCTTATTTTTTATTTCAGTATCCTCATAATGACAGCTAAGTGGAATAAATGCTTGAAAGCCTTTTGATTTATCTTGTTGCTCTCTAAGTCTTAGCAAGTGATCAACTCTATCTTTTACTTTTTCTCCAATCCCACAAAGCATTGTTGCATTTGACTTTAAACCAAGACTATGGGCAATACCATGTATCTCAAGCCATTTTTCTGCAGGCAGCTTATCTGGACAAGTCTCATCTCTTACTACCTTTGAAAATATTTCTGCACCACCGCCAGGCATACTATCCAGACCAGCTTCAATGAGAAGTTTCAAGGTTTCAAGGTTACTAAGTTTTTTAAGCTTGCTAAAAAAATCAATTTCAATTGCAGTAAAAGCTTTTATGTGAAGTCTTGGATAATATTTTTTAATTACTTTTAACAGCTCAATATAGTAAGGCAAAGAAGCTTTAGGATTTAAACCACCTACAATATGAACTTCAGTAGCACTTTCTTTGACACCTCTTTCAACATGTTGAAGTGCTTCTTCTATTGAGTAAGTATATGCTCCTTCTTCATTTGGCAGCCTTGCAAATGCACAAAAATTACAGTGGCCAATACAAACATTAGTAGGATTTAAGTGTAAGTTTTTATTCCAGTAAATCCATTTTGATTTTTCTTTTCCTAATTTAATTTCACGAGCTAATTTACCAAGTTCACCAATTTTTAAAATGTCATTTGATTTATAAAGTGCAATTCCTTCTTCAAAAGTTATTCTTTCTTTGTTTAGGATCTTTTGTTTGATTTGAGAGAACATAAAAACATTTTATAATTAGAGCTTGTTATTTTCTGTCTTTGTAATTTTTTGAGAAATAGGAAAAGGGCCAAATATTTTTTGTAGCCCACGAAGAAAATTTAAATAGTCATCTAAGGATGTTGGAGTAGTGATGTTATTTGCTTGTCTAAAATCAAGCATTCGTTCCTTGCTAAGCCCATCTTCAAGCATTTCTTTCTTAAACTCTTCACTTAACATTTTTTACTTTCTTTATTATTTCATCGAGTTCATTTTCTCTGTTAAAAACTCTAAAGTATTCTCTTATCAAGTCCATATTCAAACAATGATAATTAAACTTTATCAACCATTCTATGTCTATCATATCGTTCTTTATCATTTGTACTTGATTGTACTTTAAAACCTATTTGATCTTCAATTGTTATTACTTTAATCTTAAACTTTCCGTTTAGTATTTCTTTCTCAATTGATTTTTTCAGCATGTCTCTAGCATATTTTCTATGAGCAATTATAAAGTCTACTCTACCTAATACTGGTACTATACCAAAGAAATTCATTACATCTTTACTCTCATGGCGCAGTTCAAATCTCTGACTTAGCATTATTTTTTTTACTTTTTCTTTGTCATCAATAAGAACAAGCATGTCAATGTCTTGAGTTGCTCTTGTCATACCGCTAGCTTGCAAAGCAAAGTCACCAATTATTGCAACATTGATTTTTTCTTTCTGAAATAATTCCAGAATATTTTTAAATACTAAATCAAGGTCCATATTACCTACCACTACTTTCCACACATCGGAAACGCAGTGTATGTTGAACCATCTGTTAATGCACCGTCTATACCTTTAAACCGTATTGGGATTTTTTCTTCCCCATTAAATCCTTTTGGTACAACAACTTGAACATGTAAATGAGGTCCACTTGTAAAACCTGTGTTGCCAGAATATCCAAGTACATCACCAACTTTAACTTTATCACCTACATTAACAATTGCTCCATCCTGCTTTAAGTGAACATATCTTGCTATTGAATAATCAGGCTGTAAAACCCAGATGAAATTAGCCTTACCTAGAAAAGATTGATCTGCTCCTCCTTCATTTGAACCTTCTTTAACAAAGGTTACTATTCCATCTCTCATTGCAGTAAATTCTGTCCCTTCTAAAAGATCAAAATCAATCGAGTATAAAAAGTCGCCAAAGTGAGAGAAAGAACCTGTTTCGCCTTGGACTACTTCATAACTCTCACCTCCTTTAAATGGTAAAAAATATTTTCCATTAGCTGTATGTGTACTTGTAGAAAAACCTTGTGCAAGCATGAAACTATATTCATAGTTCCATGCTTTGCTCGGATTTGTAGCACAAACTTTAAATACAAATCTTTCTTCCTTAGGCAAAAGAGAAATGGTTTGAGGAATATCTACAGTAACATTTGTACTACCTGCATTTAGTTCAACTTTCACCTCAATAGGGAGAAGCGAGGTATTTTTTGCAAAGTACAAATCACTACTATTGAGTGAATATTTATACATTTCAATGTTACCCACATCAGAGTCACTATCAATTTTAGTTGTTGATGATAGAACTAATGTGTTGCTTTGAAAAATATCATTAGATTTAATTTTTTCATTTGAGTTACATAGTGTAATTTCAGTATCATTGTTTGTGGTTCCAATTTCTACTTCTTTTCCTCCATCATTAATTAAACATCCTAAAGGATGATTAAAATCCTCACAAATATCAAGAAAAGAATTTTCATCTGAGTCTTCATGCAACTCATCACTCACTTTTTCCAATATAGGTACAATCTCATCGTATAAAGTTTTAGGTATACATTTAGTAGTTCTTTTTTTTTTGCAAACTTTTTTATCAGCGTCACTGATTGTACTATTTATAATATCTGCTGCTTCAGTAATAATTTCATTACAAAAAGTTGTTGGATTTTCAAGCATATCTGTTATTGATTTTTTAATAGATTCAAGATCTCCTCTTATAACCTTTAAATATTTATTTGTAGGCGAATTTATTTTTGTTACAACATCACTTAATTCATCCAAAACTGTTTCATAGATATTTATTTTATCTTGTGCAAGTGCTTGATAAGAGCTAGGTAATATAGCTACTAGAATTAAAATAAGAATTTTGTTCTTCATATAATTTGTAAAATTACTTTTCTAGCCCTTGCACCTGTATCAAAATCAATTAATACTACTTGTTGCCATGTACCACATGTAAGTTTCCCGTTAATTATTGGAATAGCTTGTGATGGGCCAACAAGTGCAGCTCTTATATGAGCTGATCCATTATTATCACCCCAAGTTTTATGGTGTTCATAATTTTTTTTATAAGGAAGAATTTTTTCTAAAAACCCTGAAATATCTTTTTTGAGTCTTGGCTCATATTCAACTGTTGTAATTGCTGCAGTCGAACCAGGTACAAATACAACCAATGTACCTTCTTTAATTTTTGTTTCTTGTAGAAAATTTTCTATTTCATCTGATAAGTCAACAATATCTGTAAAGCCTTTGGTTTTTATTTGGATGGTCTTGGTATGAATTGTATTTGTAGGCATGTTCTTATTGTAAAACCTAAGTAGAGACGCACCAGTGGTACGTCTCTACCATATATAATCTTAGTAGGTTTATTTTTTATCTAACTTTTTCCCAAGCCAGTAAAATCCTGCAATCATAACAACAAGCAATGTAATATTATTGCTTAATAAATTTCCTAAATCACCCATGATAGAACCTCCTTTTTAGATATTGGTTTAGACTGCTTAAAAAAAATTAGGTTTCATATAGCTTAGTTTACTTTATATTTAAGCCTTTTTAAGACTTTTGATACAGATTTAAATTACTCTTCCATGAGTGTATACTTGTATACATGTTTTCATAAGTATTTAATATGAGGAGAAGAAATGATAAGAATACATGGAGATCACTTTAACGATAACATTAGACATAATATTCCAGAAGTTGATTTAAAAGCTTTTAACTGGGACATAGGCGAAAGTGCCGGTCTTGAAGAAATTATTCCTACAAGAAATGATTTTTATGCTGGTCCATCAAATCATGCAACTTTTTTACAACGCCCTCATCTCTTACCTCAACCCGATCCTTATTTCTTACTTCAAGCTGATCCTTTCTTGAAACAAGCAAAGCCTATTTAAAAAAAATGAGTGTGTGGTAACAATCTTTTTATTGCTAGCATATGTCGAATATTGGAAGCTGCATACAGACGATCCCTTTGTGGTCTAGAGGAAAAAAACAAGCCCTCGATCTATTAGTACAGCTTGGCTGAGTGTATCACTACACTTAGACCTGCTGCCTATCAACGCGGTAGTCTTCCGCAGATCTTACTACCTTGTGGTATGAGATATCTCATCTTGAGGTGGGCTTCGTACTTATATGCTTTCAGCACTTATCCACTCCAGACATGGCTACCCAGCGTATGCCACTGGCGTGACAACTGGTAAACCAGAGGTCTGTACTTCCCGGTCCTCTCGTACTAAGGAAGTCTCCTCTCAAATATCTTTCGGGTATGCCGGATATGGACCGAACTGTCTCACGACGTTCTGAACCCAGCTCACGTGCCGTTTTAATGGGCGAACAGCCCAACCCTTGGGACGTACTACCGCCCCAGGATACGACGAGCCGACATCGAGGTGCCAAACCTCCCCGTCGATGTGGACTCTTGGGGGAGATCAGCCTGTTATCCCTATGGTAACTTTTGTCCGATGAGCGATGGCCCTTCCATGCGGAACCACCGGATCACTAAAGCCTACTTTCGTACCAGCTCGACATGTCTGTCTTGCTGTCAAGCTCCCTTATGTTTTTACACTCAACGGCTGATTTCCGACCAGCCTGAGGGAACCATTGCGCACCTCCGTTACTTTTTAGGAGGTGACCGCCCCAGTCAAACTGCCCGACAGGAACTTTCCCGATGCTGGATAACAGCATTCGGTTAGAACGCAGGAGTAAAAAAATTGGTATTTCACTGTTGACTCCGCTCTACCCAGAAGTAAAGCCTCAAAGTCTCCCAACTATGCTACGTATCTTGCGCCCGCGACCAATTCCAGCCTACAGTAAAGCTCAATAGGGTCTTTCTGTCCTGGCACACCAAATCCGCTTCTTCACAGATAAATCTATTTCGCCGAGTCTCTCTCCGAGACAGTACCCAAATCGTTACACCATTCGTGCGGGTCGGAACTTACCCGACAAGGAATTTCGCTCAGGTTGTTACTAGCTATTTACATAACTGGGACAGTCATTTCTGCTGTCCTCTTTATATCGCTATAAAGCTCGGACTGTATCTTCATTGTTTATTTGACAAGCCTGGCGTACAGTCTCTGAGGATTCTAGAAATTTAGATGGAATCTTTCTATTCACTTGCTCAATAATTTTTGCTATATCTTTTAAACCATTTATTTCTAAATGTCTTTTTGAATCTAGTAAGCAAATTACTGTTACAAACTTTTCAAAATCTTTCCTCTTTGCAGTGCGTAATTTGAATGTTTGAAAAAAGGGGATAATTTTTTTCTTCAAGTCTTTTTGCGAACGTACACAATATTTAAATAAAGACTCTTTATGGTTATCCTTTCTTTTATTTTCAACAATAGATCCACACTTGAAAAAAGCTTGTAGAAATTTTAGAGCACTTAGACTCTTTGCTCTTTGTGTTACTACAAACTCTGGAAACACTTGATATTTTAGTTTAGTTGTTTTGTTGTGTATAAGACTAACTGAAAAGCAGCCTTCTCCATCAACAAACCCTACTATCCATCCAGCAACTTCTAGACTTTCCTGCTGGTTGTCTGCACTTATTGGATTTTTACTAGGCATATTCTAAGGTAAATATGTTCCATAGTACCATAAGATACTCCAGACTTTCCAGCATACAGCCAGATTTTACTAAGGCAATTGAAATTACCTTAGGACCGTTATAGTTACGGCCGCCGTTCACTGGGGCTTTGGTTGCTAGCTTTGGATTGCTCCTAACCAACTCCCTTGACCTTCCAGCACTGGGCAGGTGTCAGCCCCTATACATCCACTTATGTGTTAGCAGGGACCTGTGTTTTTGTTAAACAGTCGCTTGGGTCTGCCTTGTGTCACTGCACTGTACTTCAGAAAGTAAATTTCTTACATACTGTACAGTCCCTCTTCTTGCAAACTTACGAGGGCATTTTGCCGAGTTCCTTAGAGAGAGTTATCTCGCGCACCTTAGTATTTTCTACCAGCCTACCTGTGTCGGTTTCTGGTACGGGTATTAAATAATCTTGAAACACTGCTTTTCTTGTTAGTGTGGTGTGAGTTGCTTCTTGTCCGTAGACAATTACCATTACGCCTCAGGTTATAGCGCCACTGCGGATTTGCCTGCAGTGACTACCTACACGCTTGGAGCGGAATCCATTAACCGCCACAACCTAACCTCCTACGTCCCAATGTTCCTATAACGACTACTTAATAGTGCAGGAATATCAACCTGCTATCCATCACCTACGCTTTTCAGCCTCAGCTTAGGTCCCGACTAACCCCACGTGGACGAACCTTCCGTGGGAATCCTTAGGCTTTCGGTGCATTGGATTCTCACCAATGTTTTCGCTACTCAAGCCGACATTCTCACTTGTATTTTGTCCACCAAGTTTTACAACTTAGCTTCATCCTAAAATACAACGCTCCCCTACCCCCAACAATTTAAAAAAATTGCTGAGCCACAACTTCGGTATAATGCTTTAGCCCCGGACATTTTCGGCGCAGAATCACTTGACCAGTGAGCTGTTACGCACTCTTTTAAGGGTGGCTGCTTCTAAGCCAACCTCCTGGCTGTCTAAGTAATCCCACCTCCTTTGTCACTTAGCATTAACTTAGGGACCTTAGTTGGTGGTCTGGGCTATTCCCCTCTTGACGGTGAATCTTATCACTCATCGTCTCAGTGCTAGATATCACTTTAATGGTATTCGGAGTTTAACTCGATTTGGTATGGTTATTCACCACCCTTACCGAACTAGTGCTCTACCTCCACAAAGCTTTAATCTAACCCTGTACCTCAATACATTTCGGGGAGAACGAGCTAGATCTTGGTTCGATTGGCATTTCACCCCTAACCACAACTCATCCAATAGTTTTTCAACACTAATAGGTTCGGTCCTCCACACAATGTTACTTGTGCTTCAACCTGGCCATGGTTAGATCACCAAGGTTCGCGTCTAATATGTCTAATAAAATCGCCCTATTCAGACTCGCTTTCGCTTTGGCTCCAGATATCACTCTTTAACCAAACTAGACATACTAACTCGCCGGCTCATTCTTCAACAGGCACGCGGTCAGACAATTACTTATCCTCCCACTGCTTGTAAGCATACGGTTTCATGTTCTATTTCACTCCCCTCCCGGGGTTCTTTTCACCTTTCCATCGCTGTACTTGTACACTATCGGTCACCAGTCAGTATTTAGCCTTACCAAGATGGTCCTGGTAGCTTCAATCAGGGTTTCACGTGCCCCGATTTACTCAGGATACTGCTCGCCTTGCTTAGATTTTGTTTACAGGACTATCACCTTCTTTGGTCAAGCTTTCCAACTTTGTTCAACTATCCTTGCAAGTACTAAATGCAGTCCTACAACCCCAATTAGCAAGCTAATTGGTTTAGGCTCTTCCCATTTCACTCGCCGCTACTTTGGGAATCACTGATTTGTTTTCTTTTCTTTCTGCTACGTAAGATGTTTCAATTCGCAGACTTACCTTCACTAACCTATGAATTCAGTTAGCAATGGTTCGATATAACTCGAACCAGGTTTCCCTATTCGGAATCTTGCGGGTCGTAGCTTGTTAGCAGCTTACCGCAACTTTTCGTAGCTTACTACGTCCTTCATCGGCTGCTGGTGCCAAGGTATCCACCGTATGCCCTTTGTAGCTTGTTATTTTTTATGCTCAAGACAAGCTTGAGCTTCCGTTGATCACTTTTCACGTTCTATAGGATTCACCGAATAAATCGGATGAATCCTATAATTGTAAAACGATTAACTTATTTTCCTCTAGACTACAAAAGGATCATCAATTTATCCTTATGCTTTACATCTGCAATTACACTTTAGGGATGTCCCTGTATTGTATTTGCTTATGTATTTATTTCTCTCTAATTTATCTGTTTTCGTTTTTGGTTTTATCAATAACATCAATAAATATCTTCGAAGATATTTATGATTCTCTGATTTTTTTTGATCTTGTATGCAGTTTTCAGAATTCACGAGACCTATTTCAGGCCACAAGTTATCGCAAAGAAAAAGCAAAATTTATATTTTTTTGTTTTTCTCTTTTTAATTAACCCTCATCTAAAATTTTATTTAAACTTTAAGTAAGGAAATTAAATAGCGGATAATTATGTTACCAATGCATAGTAGCTAGGTCAAGGAATTGTCCTTTTTGTTATACACTTAGTTTAATGGTTAAAATAATGAGTCTTACAAAGGTATGTATTACTAATGAGATTGCTACAAAAATAATATGTGATTTATCTCGTCCACAAGAACCAGTAAAAAAACACTTTTCAAAAAAGCAGTTAAAAAATTATGCATATGGAACAATGCCTAAAGACCTTCAAAAAAAAGTAGATGCACACTTCAATATATGCCCTGAATGTTTACAAATTGCTGAAGAAAATTTTGCAGAGTACATGAAAAGGAAAAAACAATATTCTTGGAATTAAGAACTTTTTGTAGATTTAATTAATTGGTTTATTTCTCCAAAAGTTTTTGCAAGTAAAGTACTTAAATAAAATGGTCTTTTAAAAATCAATAAAATAATTGAGAATGGTAAAAGTAGGATCAAGATAAATAATTTAAAGTACAAAAGGCAAGAGCTGGAAGCTGGAAACTCTTTATTTATCCTTCCTTTGCTCTTTATCAAGTACAGCGATCTTCCTAAATTAAAATACCACTTGTGTAAATAAGTAATAGTTAGTCTTTTAGGATCTACTGGATGATAAAGAGCAGCATAAGGCCAGTATAAGATCTTAAAGTTATTTATCATTGCATACCAGAAAAATTCAGTATCTTCACAAACCCCGCTTTGACCAGCTCCAAGATCATCTCTAAATGGTCCTAGTTTTTCAAAGACTCCCTTTTTTACTAGGAAGCAAGCCCCAATTGGATTTTTTGTAATTCTATTTGGGTATTGAAGTATTTCTTTCCCAAGATCATGAATTGGAAGAAAGCTTTGAATTAAGTTTATTGGTAAATTTAGAGGTTTCTTAAAAATTAGCCAAAAAGGTGGTTTTAAATTCTCTTGCCAGTCAGGTAAAATTCTAAATCCGAAAATATCAAACTCTGGAAATTCTTGTACTCCAAACAAAACACTACTAATGAACTCCTTAGGAATTAATACATCATCATCAACAAAAAGAATCAACGAACCTTTTGAAGCTAGGATACCTGAGTTTCTTGCATTTGATAAACCAATCTTAGGTTCAAACAAGTAATTAACTTTTAAATTGCTTCCTTCACAAAATGCATATGCTACTTCTTTTGTATTATCGTTTGAGTTATTATCGACTATGACAATTTCCCAGTTTAGTTTTTCAATATTTGTTTGAGTTCCTAAACACTGAATTAATGTTGCAAGTTGCCTTGCTCTATTTCTCGTACAAACAAGAACTGATAATCCAATTTGAGATTTCATAACTATGGTTGAAGACTTATATAATCTTGAAACATACAATTATTCTCTGCCAAAAGATTTAATTGCACAATATCCATTAGAAAAACGTGATGAATCTAGATTACTTTGTTACAGGAAAGTAGAGACGTTGTGCACAACGTCTCTACTTTCACATTGTAAGTTTTATGAACTACCTGACTTACTTACTGAAAATGATGTTTTAGTTTTAAACAACACAAAAGTAATTCCAGCAAGATTTTATTGTAAAACAAAAAAAGATAAAGAAATCGAAATCTTGCTTGTAAGCCCTATTAGTCCTGATAATTTAACATGGAAGATTTTAGCAAGTCCGAAGAAACATTTAATTGGTGTAGAGACGTTGCGTGCAACGTCTCTACAGACAATCAACGTTATCGATACCGAAACAATAAGATTTCAATCTCACCAAGATCTAGAAACCATCTTAAACAATATAGGCGAAACACCTCTACCTCCTTACATAAAAAGAAAACCTGAAAAGATAGATATTGATCGTTATCAGACTGTTTTTGCAAAAGAACCTGGCGCTGTTGCAGCACCAACAGCGGCTTTGCATTTTACTCCTGAGTTATTAGATAAAATTAAAAAAATTGGGGTTGAAATATTTTATATAACTTTGCATGTTGGTCCTGGAACATTTTTGCCAATTCGATCTAATGACATTAGAGAACATAAATTAATGCCTGAGTTTTTTTATATTGAAAGTGAGGTCTGGGACAAAATTCTTAAAGCTAAAAAAAACAAAAAAAGAATAATTGCTTGTGGAACTACTACTGTAAGAGCGTTGGAATATGCTGCAACAATTAAAAAACCTGGTGGTTTAAACGGTTTGTATATTACCCCGAACTTTAAATTTCAAATCATAGATGCATTAATTACAAACTTTCATCTGCCAAAAACAACACTTTTAGTTTTAGTTAGTACATTTATTGGGTGGGAGAATGTTAGAAAAATTTATACTGAAGCTATTAAAGAGCAATATAGGTTTTATAGCTATGGGGATGGGATGATTGTATATTAGATAGAATAGCTACTTTTTGATTGGATTAATTTATCTAGGTAAAGTAAGTAATCACTATCAAAAGCAAAAAAGATCTCTTTTAGCATGATTTCTTCTGTGTATCCCATTTTTTGTAATTCTATAATTCCATTATGGAGAATACTACTTCTTGCCTCGTCATTTTCTATTTGTGCTGATTTCTTAGATTCAAGAAGTTCTCTAAGATCAGTAAGGAAATTTTTTACATCTTTAGCATTTTCTTTAGCATATGCTGCTTCAAGTTTTTTAGTTAAATTAGGTAAGACTTCGTCTATATGATCAATTGCAGTTCTATCTGAATTTGTAAGTTGCCAACTACCTATTTCGCTTAAAGTGTCTCTTCTAAATTTGTCTCTGTAACGTTCCTCTATTTCAAAAATATTTTCTAGCAATTCTAAAATCTGTTCATTGGGTTTAAGCTGGTGTTTTGGTTCTCTCCATTCAGAAGGAACATTCTCACTTCTAAGCAATGCTTTTAAGTGTGCCAAGTATCTCTTTAATTCATGTTTTATTTCTTCATTTGTTTTTATAAGACTAATTGCTTTGCATACATCAAAGCGAATTTTTCTTTTTGCATATTCTTTAGCTTGAGTAAGTAAGTCCTGACTAGAGGGAAACTTAGGCAATGTAAAGTTAGTTCTTCCTAGAGAAGCTTGTTTGTCTTTTTTTGCAGCTTCTGAGTTAACTCTTGTTGCTAGTTCATTCCTTTCCATTTCAAACCTAAAGCCACGCCTAATTGCATCATCAACTGCTCTAAATAGTTCAATTACAGTAAGTGATTCATTTTGGTTTAACTGAGCTGCACGAGTTAGTATATCTTCTGCTGTTCTTGTTGGAAGACCTATGCAACCTTCATAAAAATCTAAACTATGCTCGCTGCTACTAAGGTTATATTCATCAGTTTTATATCTTGCATTATCATGTAATAATTTTTGAGCTTGTGAATCATATTTTACTTTTGATGGATCTAATTCAAAAACATTTAAGTTTGCATCTTGATACAAAAGAGCTATTTCAAGTGGAGACATTCCTCTCAAAAGAGTTTTAAGTGTTTGCTTAGCTTCTTCTCTAAGAGGAACAGATGTATCATGCAGACTGGAGTTGTAGTAAGCTTCATTCCCGTATGGAAATAAATGAGTCATTGTTACCCAAAGTGCAAGAGTATCAATAACATTAGGAGAGACATGCCTTTTTGTATTTGGTGGAATAATTAGAGGAAGTTTATCTCTAAATAGTTCAGCAACATATCCATAACAACGTTCATGTCCGATTTCTAAAAGTTCGAGTCTCGGTTGTAATGCTTGCCAATTTTCTCCATCAATTGATTCAATATCTCTAAGTCTATTGTCGTTTGCAGTACCAATAGTTAAAATATCAAATTGTTCATTTGTAGTATTTATACCATCTGTAGATGCTACAGTAGTCTCACCCTTTTCTGCAAGTCTAAGTATCCATAAATAGTCATTAAGACCTCTATGTCTTTCTATTCCTCTAAACATGTCATCGTAGTAAATAATCCCATGGTTAGCTTGAGAAAGTGGACCTTCAAGTGTATGTAATCCTGCATTTGATAAAACATTTATAATCTGATGAGGAAGTCTTTCCCAATTAGTCGTTGGTGTAATCTGTTGTAATATTGTATTTGGTGCATCTGTTGGTTGTTTTAATACTAAACCTCTGTCACCTGTGCTTGAAAAGTACCATCTAACTACTTGCATATGTCTGTAGACGCTATCTGGATTACCTCCATATAGTGTTAGTAGTCCATCAAAGATTTTTTTAGACATATCGTCCAATTTATAGGAAAGAACAAAATCTGTATTAAAACCACTCGGAAGTTTCCCACTAGCCTCTAACAGATCAAGTATTTCTGCTCTTTGTTCTATATCAAGCACAAAAAATGGAATTGAATTCTTATTAGACAGAATTGTAACTATAACATCTTGTGGATTTATTAATTCTTCAGAAGAATATCCATTTTTATTTGAGTGAAATCCAAATTCAGAAAGCTTGTCATCAAAAGCCCATGATAATGTATACAATGCTCCTTCATCTGTATGTGAATAATATTCCAGTAAGGCAAAAAGTTTATCAAGAAAAGATGATTTACCGGTTGAGTTTGGACCATGAATTAAAACTGCACGATCAGGGTGAGGTTTTGTAGAAAAAGCTTCTAGCTTGCGAATAAATCTATCTACAAAAAGTAAGTGTCCTCTAAATCTCTCAATATTCTGAAGTGATTGTGATTTCCAAGGCATCTCTAAAAACTTGTATTCTTTTAAGTCGCGACCTAAAACTCTTACAGTTTTACCTGGACCATATTCTCTTTCTACATAGTTAATTGCATCTAGTGCATATTTTGAAATTGGTCTTAGTCGTAAATCTGGTCTTTCAAGAACAAGGCCTGTATATTCCTTTAAAGATAAAACTGGTTTAGATCTATTGAATTGTTCTTTGAGGAGTCTAGTTAGATTTCCAAGTACTCTTTCAGAAGTAAGGTTAGACGTTTGTGAATCACTGTCATACCTTGTTACAGTTTCAGATCTACTGTTAGGTGAGCCAGCCGGTGTAACAGGACAAGTAGTGGTTTTGCTATCTATACCTGGTGGGTTTACTTTAAGCTTATCCATTTTTCACCGTTTATAAGATCTTTAAATTTTTTATTTTAAAAAATACAAACAGTTCTTACAACAGACTAAGTAACTTTCTTCTTTAACACAAAAACTTAGACTAATGATAGCAGTTTAATTATCTTTTTTTTGTTAAAATTTAGTTTTATGGCTGTTAGAACATTAAATCTGCCAACAATTACAGGTATTGAAGCTGCTAGAGATAGACTAAAAAAATATCTCTTAAAAACTCCTCTTTTACATTCAACTTCATTAAGTAATTTGACTGGTGCAAAAGTATACATAAAGTATGAGAATTGTAATCCAACCAATGCATTTAAAGTTCGTGGTGGAATTAATTTTGTTTGTAAATTAATCGATGAGATTGGTATAGAGGCATTGCGCGCAACGCCTCTACTGGCAGGCTCTACAGGTAATCATGGTCAATCAATTGCCTATGCAGGAAATTTATTTAATCTGCCTGTTATAATTGCATGTCCTTGCGGATCAAATCCATCGAAGGTACAAGCAATTAAAGATTTTGGTGCAAAAGTGATTTTTTATGGGAAAGATGTTTTTGAAACATGGGAGTATTGTAAAAAATTAGCTCGTGAAGAAAGATATTACTATGTTCATTCAGTTGAACAACGAGAACTTTTTGAAGGAGTAGGAACTATTGGGCTTGAAGTATATGAAGACTTGCCTGAGGTAGATTGTTTTATAACTGCTGTTGGCGGAGGAAGTGGAGTTTGTGGTTCAGCAATTGCTTTAAAAGAAAAATCCTCTGTAGGGGCTTGCTGCAGCAAGCCCCTACCTAAGATTTATGGTGTTCAATCAACAGGTGCACCAGCTGTTCATGATAGCTTTAAACAAAAAAAATTAATTACTTATCCAAATTTAAATACTTTTGCAGAAGGATTAGCTACAAGAAATGTTTATCCATATGCATATGAAATTATGCAAAAATATGTAGACGATATTTTTCTTGTAAGTGATGAAGAACTTAAAGCTGCAATTTTACTTTTACTGGAACATTGTCATACTCTTGCTGAAGGTGCAGGAGCTGTTTCACTAGCAGGTCTAATTAAGAACAAAGAAATTTTTCAAGGCAAAAAAGTAGTTTGTGTTTTAACTGGCTCTAATTTACAGATAGATATTTTAAGAGAAATATTACTCAACAGGTTCTAGATCTGTCCTTGGCCTAATTACTCCAACTCTATTTTTTAAAGTACCTATTACACTAATACTTATTTCAACTAAATCATCAGGCTCCAGAGTAAATCTTTTTTCTGGTGTCCCTGGTACAAGATCTGTCCCTGTAGAAAGAGCTACACCATAGTGGAAGTCAGAACTATAGTTAAAAAGACAGTCTCTAAGCTCTGTAAAAGTACGATTCATGTTTCCAACTGTACTTTCCCCATTAAAAATAGTTTCTCCATTTCTATAAATTTTTAAATTAACCTTCCATGTTTTTACTTCTTCTTCTTTTGGACCAACAACTAAAACAGGACCTGCTGCAAATGAATTTTCATACACTTTTGCTTGAGGTAAATAAAGAGGATTCTTGCCTTCAATATCACGTGAGCTTACATCATTTCCAATTGTATAGCCAACTATTCCACCTTTTGAATTAAAAACAATGACAAGCTCTGGTTCAGGAACATTCCAGTCTGAATCACTACGAATGCCAATTGTGTCATAAGGACTTACAACATCTCTTCCACTTAATGCTTTTGGAAATTCTTCAGGACGCTCGTCATGGTAAACATTTGCATAAATGTTGCTACCTGATTCTTCTTCTCTTGCAAGAACACTGTTTTTATAGGTAACTCCTGCTGCCCATACAGACTGTTTTTCACCAATTGGAGTTAAAAAACCTGCACACCGTCCTTCGTCAAATCTTTGTAGTTTAGTTTTTGAAAGTAATCTAAGTTCTTGTAACATGTGTCCTGAACTCATTTTTGCTAACTGTTCTATGGAGTTAATTCCTTTAGGTGTTAAATCTCCAATTACACCTTCCTCTCTATCTAAAACTAATCCTACTTTTGGTTCATTATAATAAGGGATTTGAAAACGACATAAAACAAAATGTTGATTCTGAATTGTACTCACTGTCTTCCTCCATAGAATAAAATTACATAAACCTGTTCATTTTATTAAAACAAGTCGTGGATGTCAAATAGTATTCAGCATTTCTTTTATTGCTTTAACAAATATATTGTAAAATTAATTATACAAATACTCTTTTAACTTATTACTTACTTCAGGATTTCTTAATTTTTTTAATGCGCTTGCTAAAAGCTGTCTTGCACACGGGTAGCTTACTCCCATCTTTTGGCTTACTTCTTTTAATGTCTTTTTAAAACCATCATTTAAACCAAAACGCAATTCTACTACTTTTTTTTCTTTTGGATTAAGCAAGAGTAGTGAATCTTCAATATTTCCTTTTAAATCTTCATTTATTAAAGCATCTTCTGGTTCAATATATAGTTTATCTTCAAGAAGCTCCTGTAAGTCAGCTTCATCATTATTTTTACCAATTGGAGCATCTGTTGATATAAGAGCTTGCATTGAATTAGTAATGTTTTGAATATCTTTAGCATCAGTATCAAGCAATTTTGCAAGCTCATTTTGTTTTGGTTCTCTGCCAAGTGCTTGACTTAGATCCCTGATTGATTTTTTAAGTTTGTTTATTGTTTCTACAACATGAACAGGTATTCTTATTATTCTTGATTTGTCAGATAAAGCACGTGTAATGGATTGTTTAATCCACCACGTAGCATAAGTAGAAAACTTATAACCACGGTCTACATCAAACTTTTCTACAGTCTTCATTAAACCAAGGTTTCCTTCTTGTACTAAATCTAAAAATGATAAACCTTGATTAATGTACCTTTTTGCTATTGAAACCACAAGTCTTAAATTTCTTCTTGCTAGTTCTTTCTTTGCCTCAATGTCACCTTGTTTTACTTTCGTGGCAAGCTCTATTTCTTCCTTGTGAGTTAAAAGTTGAATGGAACTTAGCTTCTTTAAGTAAAATTTTATGGAGTCTTTATCTTCTTGAACTGTTGCTTCTCTTTCTTTTTTTTCTCCTTCGCAAGTTAAATCAATATCAAGATAAGGATTGTCATAAAAATGACTATTTGTATTTTTGTTTATATTTTTTCTTATTTTTGTTTTTACGTAATTCATGATTTTTCATCCACCTTACTAGAGGTAGCTTTATTATCAACCTTAAAAGCTTCTTTTATTAAAAATTTAATAATTTTTTAAAGGATTCTATTAAAAATAGTCCTAATGAATTAGGAATTTCTTACTTGCTAGAATTTAAAACAAAAGTCTAAACAATAAAAACCTCTTATTAAATTTTTTTGACATCTTTTGTAAGTTTTCACTTGTCTCTCTTGCTTTTTGAGCTGTAACTTTAATATCTTCCTGAAATTCTTTATCTGCAACTATTTTATTTAATTCTTCAGTAAGCTTGTCAAGTTTTTCAGATAAGGAATTTAAATTTGTAATTGCTTTTGGAAGTTCTAATTCTTCATGAGTTTGTCGTAAGTCTTTTATAAAGTTTGATAATTCTAAAGAGGTTGCGTTAGCAGTTTCACTAATTTCTAAAATATCTTTTGCAAGTCCTTGCTCATTAAGTAATTTTGCAACTTGATCAGTAATTATATTTAAAGAACTTGCTGTAGTTTTTATATCTTGACGTACAGCCTCATCTCCAATTATTTTATTTATATTTTCACCTACTTGTACTATGCTGGTTGAAAGTAAGTTTGAACTCGTAGCTAGTTGCTCTAGTTTTGTACTTGTAGTAGTTAAAAGTACACTTGCATTATCAATTAATTTATTTACATTAACAACAACTTCTCTAACATCTTTAATTGTTGAAGCAAGTAGTTCTACATCTTCTTCTTTTATTAACTTGTTGATTTTTGTTATAGCTTCTTTAAAGGCTTCTGAAGATTCAATGTTTGCTTTTAAAAAGCGTTCAAAGCGAATAGGTTCTTGAGTTAAAAAAATTGGCTTAAAGTCTACTTGTGAAGATTTTTTATTTATAACAGATGAGATTTCTACAAATTGTTCCCCAACAAGTCCTGAAGGAACAATACTCACTGAAGAAAGCGGACCAAATGGTACATTCTTTTTTGTAATCACAAGTGTTACTTCTACATGGTTTCTAATTTCTTTTTCTTTCTGTTGGTCCTCAGCAAGTCCTTGTTGGATATGGGTTTGAGCTTTGTTTTTTAGTTGTTCAATTTTATCTTTTAAATTATTTTTGCCAGTGGAAATTTTTAATTCTAGCTCTTTAGCTTCTTTTAATTCATTTTCACCTAAACTAATAAGCTCACTTTTAATTTTACGAGAGGTTTTATTAGAGTTTTTTAATATAGGTTTGATACTTTCTACAACACCAACTCTAAGACCATTCCACCTAACAATTGCACCTTCTTCAAGACCACTAACATCTTCAAAGTAAACTTTAATTTTTTGCTCGCTGTAAAGCTTATACCCTTTTAGCCAAAACAAGCTAAAGATGAGAATACACAAAGCTACTATTGTTATTATTGTTACTTTTGTTAGATCTTCTTGCTTAGACATGGTAGTTATTTCTGACAAGGGAAGTTTAAAGTTGGTTCCAGCGTATAAGATAAGATAGAATTAATTAGTTATGATGAAATTAATCTTACCTCATGGCAATGAATTAGTTAACTGTTTTCCTGGTAATCCAGATGAACTTTTTCAAGAAGCTAAGGAATTAATCAGTATAACTGTTTCAAAAAAAGTTTTATGTGATCTTGAAATGCTTGCAACTGGTGCATTTAGTCCACTTAAAGGATTTGTAGAAAAAGAAGACTACGATGAAATTATTGAAACAATGAGGCTCAAAAATGGTTTAGTCTGGCCTATACCTATTACATTACAAGTAAATAAAGAGACATACAAAGAGATCAAAGACCAAAACAAAATTACATTAAAAGATGAATTAAATAGAGCAGTTGCGATTTTAAATTTAAAAGAAATTTACCAACCAATTTTAAAAAAAGAAGCTGAACTTGTTTTTAAAACAACTGATATAAAACATCCTGCAGTAAAGTATCTTTTTGAAGCCGGCGAATATTGTCTCGCTGGAGAAATAAAAGTTTTAAAACATACGTATGATGAATTCCCTGAATACAATCTTGGGTGTGCAAGAACAAGAGAAATATTTTTTGAAAAAGGATGGAAACAAATAGTTGCTTTTCAAACCAGAAACCCAGTTCATAGAGCTCATGAGTATCTTTTAAGAGTTGCTCTTGAAACTGTAGATGGGTTAATGCTTCATCCAACAATGGGAGAGACCAAAGGAGATGATATTCCAGCAGAAATTAGAATGAAGTGTTATCAGACAATTTTAGAAAAATATTTTCCAAAAGATAGAACACTTTTATGCATTATGCCAGCAAGTATGAGATATGCAGGACCTAGAGAAGCTATATTACACGCAATTATTAGAAAAAATTATGGTTGTACTCATTTTATAGTTGGACGTGATCATGCAGGTGTTGGAAATTATTATGGGACTTATGATGCACAAAAAATCTTTAGTGAATTTAAAAAAGATGAGCTTGGCATTACTCCAATATTTTTTGAGCATAGTTTCTGGTGTAAAGCTTGTGGAGAAATGGCATCTTACAAGACATGTCCACACGATAAAAGCAATCATTTAATTCTTAGTGGAACGAAAGTCAGGGAGATGTTACGCAACGGAGAAATGTTGCCAGAAGAATTTACAAGACCAGAGATAGCTAAAATATTAATTGATGGTATGAAACAAAAAATCGCTACATGAACATCCTTGAAGAAATAATTGCCTATAAGAAAATAGAAATTGAAAAATCAAAAGAGAGATTATCTCTTGACAGATTGAAAAAAAATATGCCTGGTAGAGACGCGATTAATTGCGTCTCTACGGCATTAAAAACCAAAATCAACAAAAAACAAATTGCATTAATTGCAGAAATTAAAAAAGCATCACCATCAAAAGGAATTATAAAAAAGAATTTTAATCACATAGAAATAGCAAAAGCATATAAAAATGGTGGTGCGTGTTGTTTATCTGTTTTAACAGATGAAAAATATTTCCAGGGTAATTTAAATTACATTCATGAAATAAAAAATGTTGTGGATTTACCCGTTTTACAAAAAGATTTTATTATCGATCCTTATCAAATTTATGAATCAATTTATTATGGTGCAGATTGTGTTTTATTAATCGCAGAGACATGCCGCGGCATGTCTCTACAATTGCGTGATTTGTATGAAATTGCATGTGAAAATGAAATTGATTGTTTAATTGAGATCCACAATGAACGTGAGATGGAGATCGCATTAAATATAAATCCACAAATGATTGGGATCAATAACCGCGATCTAAAGACATTTGAAACAAATTTAAACACAACAAAAAATCTTATTACAAAATATAAAAAGGATTTAAAAGACAAAATTGTTGTTAGTGAATCTGGAATATTTACAAATGAAGATATTAAATCATTAGTAGAGCATGGTGTTTATTCTTTTCTTGTTGGGGAAAGTTTAATAAAACAAGAAGATATAGAAAGTGCTACAAAAGAATTAATTAATTTATAATTATTTCAATGCAACGCTTTTTTATTTTTTTAATTATTTTTCTTTTTTATTTCTGGACTGCAACTGATGGCACATATAAATTAAACCTTAGCAAATCTTACTCTAATGTATATAATTCACTGGTTAATTCATTTTTAAAATCAAGACTGGATTTACAAATAACGCCACCAAAAGAATTATTAGAATTACAAGATCCATATAACATAAAGTTAAACAAGTCTTTCAGGCAGAAAGGATTTCAAGATATCTCTTTATATAAAGGAAAACTTTATCTGTATTTTGGACCTTCTCCGGTACTGCTTTTTTATCTGCCATTTTATCTTCTAACAAAACTAAGAGCAACAGAGGAGTTAGCAGCAATGGTATTTATGTTTGGTGCTTTTATTTTTGGATTTTTTTTAATAACTGATCTAAGAGAGAAATACTTTAAAGAATCACCTAACTGGTTAGTAAATATGCTTTTGCTTAGTTTAGGTTTTTTAAACTTGGGGCCGTTTTTATGTAGACATACTGCAATTTATGAAGTTGCAATATCTTGTGGATGTTTTTGCTTAACTGGATCTATTTATTTTTTTGTTAAAGCAATAACAGATGAAAATCTAAGACAAAGAGAACTATTTCTTGGAAGTTTATTTCTAGGATTAGCTATTGGGAGTAGATTGTATTATGTATTTGGAGTTATTGTTCTTCTTGTCTTTATTTCATTTCTTATTAATAAAAGTGTAGCCACAAGACAAAATCCTTCTTATAAATTTCTTGTGCCACTCTTTATGCCATTTCTTTTTTGTTTAGTCCTACACATGATTTATAATTACCTACGATTTGATAATGTCTTTGAAAATGGCAATAAATATGCACTAACTAGTATTCATGCAAAATATTTTTGTCCTGAAATCATACTATCAAACTTATATTACTATCTGTTTTATTTGCCTAGACTGGATAAGGAATTTCCATTTGTTGTTTTAAACTTTTGGAGACCACCTTTTTATCTTGCTGAAGGACTTGAACGAATTGTAGGTATGCTATTTGGAATTCCATTTCTTTTGTTCTTGATATTAATACCACCCTTAATTAGAGACTTTAAAAAATGTGGACTTATAAAAAATATCGGGATCAAATTCCCTTTAAATGAGCTTTTAGTAATATTATTGCCAGCAGTAGTAAACTTTATTTTATTAATAGGATTTCAATATGTGACGTTAAGATATACGGCTGACTTTCTTACTTTATTTATAATTGCAGCTGTCATTTTAATTTTTCATTTTGACCTTTTATTGATAACTAAAAAATATTTTAGATTAACAACAATCATTGTTTGTATAGCAAGTATTTATCTTGGAATAGCTATTTCAATTACAGGACCCATTCACGGCTTAAAGTAGCCAAATCTATATAAATCAAAAACTACAGAGATATTTTACTCCTATTCGACAACTATTTCCTCGTTAGTTTTAATATACTGTAGCTTATAAAATATAAAAATATTAATATCCCACTTACAATGCTCATGTTAAAAGGATCTGGCGTAGGTGTAAAAATAGCACCTAAAATTACAGAAAGTAATATTGCATATCTCCATTTTTGAATTAGCATGCTTGAATCAACTATTCCTACATTTGCAAGAGCAAGAATAATAATTGGCAGTAAAAATGCAGAACCACATATTGCCATAATCATAAGTGTAAAAGAAATAAAACTTTCAATACTAATACTTGTTGAAATAATATTTTCCCCGAATCCAAACAAAAAATTAAGCATTGATGGTGCTACAAAAAAATAAGCAAATACTGAACCCATAAAAAATAAAAACGGGGCACCTGCAAGAATTGGAATAACAATTTTTTTTTCCTTTGTAGTTAATCCTGGCAAAATAAAACTAGCAAGTTGCCAGATAATAATTGGTGAAGAAATTGTAAGTCCACTATAAAGAGCAACACGTAAGCTAGTAAAAAAAAATTCTCCTGGCTTTATTTGTAGAAATGTGGTTTCTTCTGGAGCAATATTAATTAGCAAAGTTATAATTTCTTTGCTAAATAAAAATCCAATTAATGTAGCTATAGAAAATGCTATGAAGGAAATTATTATTTTATTTCTAAGTTCATCCATATGCTCAGAAAGCGGCATTACTAAGTCGTCTTCATTGTTAGTATCTTTATTTTTATAAAGATCTAATTCTTTTGTTGATATTGGTTTCATTTTGGCAAGAAAGTTGTCCCTATAGCTTCTCCTTTTAAAAGATCAAGAATCTTCTCAGGTCTTTTCCCATGAATTATATGTGTTCTTACTCCAACACGTGTTGCAATTTTTGCTGCCTGAACTTTTGTAACCATGCCACCAGTACCATGATCTGAATCAGCACCAGAAGCCATCTTTTGTATTTTTGATGAAATCTCTTTAACTACTGAAATTAATTTTGCACCTTTAAATTTCTTCGGATTTTTATCATATAAACCTTTTTCATCAGTAAGAATAATTAATCTGTTTGCAGAAATTAAATCACTTACCATTGCACTTAACATGTCATTATCACCAAATTTAATTTCTTCACTTGCAACTGCATCATTCTCATTAATAATAGGCAAAACACCCATGCTCAGTAACTCTAAGATGGTTTTCCTAGCGTTCGTATAAATTTCTCTTTGAGCAAAGCCATCCCTTGTTAAAAGAATTTGTGCAATTGGAATATTGTACTTTGAAAAACATTTTTCATAGGTATGCATGAGCTGTACTTGACCTATTGCAGCACAAGCTTGCTTTTCAAGTATTGTTTTTGTTTTTTTTGAGAGGTTTAATTTTTTTGCACCAAGTGCAATTGCACCAGAAGTTACAAGAACAACCTTGTACCCAATCTTATTTAGTTTAGAAATAACATAAGAAAGCTTTTCAACAATTTCTATGTTTATGCCATTATTGGAGCTTAGTGTAGTTGTACCTACTTTTATAATGATCTTCATTAATAGCTAGTAGCATTTTGAAGTGTAACTATCCGTAATTTTTTTACACCTGCTCCAGCAGCAGCATCTAATACAGCTACAACATATTTTTGTCTTGCATCTTGATCTGCTCTTACTGCTACAGGAATGTCTTTTGTTCCAAGCTTTTGAAATTCGTTTTTCATTGCATCACCAACTATTCCTTGAACTTTATCAAGTTGTGTGCTTTTGTCTGAAACTTTTATCCCGTTTACTGCAATAGTTCCTTCCTTACTTACTTCTACTGTTATTGTTTTGTTTTGTTGTTCAGCTTTCCCATGTTGTGCAACAGGTGGTTCTACCTTTAGAGAACTTTGATTAATAAGGGGTGCAATTAAAATCATAATGATAAGCAAAACTAAGAAAACATCTGTTAATGGAGTTATGTTTATCTCACTAAATGTTTGTCTTCCACTTGATCCGCTAGTGCCAAATGCCATGATTATTTCCTATAAAAGCTTGGTGGGGGATTACTTTGACTTGATACTATATTTGTAAAACTTAAAAATAACAACTTTAAAAGCTGAAAATCTTCTTCAAATCTTCTTACAGTGTTATTGTAGTAGTTATTCATAATGACAGCTATAATTGCTACGATTAAACCATAGCCTGTTGCAATTAGTGCTTTAGCAATTCCAATAACAACTTCCTGAGTTTGACCACCAGCTTCACCAAGAATTTGTAGAGTAACAATAACTCCAACAACAGTTCCAAATAATCCTAAGAACGGTGCTGTAGCACCAATAGTGCCTAATATTGCAAGATATTTTTCCAGCTTTCTACTCACTATGTTTACAGTAATGTCAAATGCTCTTGAAAAATCTTCTTTTTCAACTGCTATTAGTCTTGTACCTTCTTCTGCAACTTCTCCAATAACCCCGCCTAATTGATTTGCTAATGATTGAGCACCATCTAAATTCCCTCGTTCAAGTTCTCTTTGTAACCTTTGAATAAAGGTAGTAACATCTCTTTTATTTCTTGCATAATATAAAGAACGTTCGATTACAACTGCAACTGTTAATATAGAACAAATAGTAATTGGCCAAAAAGCAAACCAATCTTGTACCATAAATGCAAAAAAATATTCAATAAATTTATTACCGTGAACTGTAGTAGCTTCCATTTTTTATTTTGTTAATCCCTTCTTGAAAACTTTAACATAATTAGCTATCAGCTATCAGCTTTGGGTGTGTTAAGCAATTCGGGGTAACTTGTCCCACTGACCATTAAAAATGGTATCACGAAGAACAAGAAGTTTTTTAGCATTAAACAATCTCCATCTTTTAGATGCAGATTTCATCCTGTACTCCATTTGAGTTTTAATTG
>JACPSL010000030.1 GCA_016193285.1 Candidatus Melainabacteria bacterium | reverse complement strand
TTTCTAAAGTTTGAAATTAACAGGCTTAAAAGAGGGATTTCCTTTAACGAGCAGAAACTTCTACCAGTACGTAATGAGATTAGGCTGTCAACCTGGCGTCCTGCCTTCACTTGGGTTTAATTTAAACCGTAAGTCCTAGGAGTATTAGGTGTTGGTTCAAAAATAGAATTAATTTCTGTAAAAGTTTTACCTAATGGTAATGGCAGTTGGGGGGATGTAATTGCAGGATTAGATTATGTTACACAGAACTCAGATATTATAGAAATAGCAAATTTAAGTTTAGCAGGGACATTTTCCTCCTATCAACCTATTATTAAGACTGTACAAGAGGCAATTCAGAGAACTGTAAACTCTGGTGTAATTTGTGTAGTTGCAGCAGGCAATACAGGCGTGAATGTTACTCAAAGTCTTGTTGTACCAGCAATGTTTCCTGAAGTTATTACTGTATCAGCATTATACGATACCAATGGTGAACAAGACAGTGAGGATAAGTGGGGTGTTTGGAAATATGGTTCAAGTAACTACGGAAGTGAAGTAGATATTATTGCTCCAGGATCATCTATAACAACTACAGCACTTGGAGGTAGTTATTTAGATGGTAATGGTACAAGTTTTGCTACTCCATTTGTCTCAGGGACTATTGGGCTTTACATAGCAAAAAACGGAAGACCTTCAAATGCTGATGCAAGACAGTTAACACCTCTAATAGACGCAATTTCAAAACCACGTTCAAGCTATTATACGAATGAACCTGTAGATGGTGAATATGAACCTGCATGTTATGCAAATGGACCTAAACTTTAGGCAAATCAGGTTTCACATCCAATTCTTTATTTGAAGTTGGTTTTGACTTTTAATTCTTGCTTCTGTTTAATTCGAGCCTGGTTTTATTATTTCTTCTGTGCATGTTTTATATTAAGATTGCCTATAATCATGACTGGCAGATCAATATATCCTCCCTTGTCAGGCCCAACTCTTTTAAGCATCTTTTTAGCTTTTAATTGTTGTATATTCCATTCTATCCCTTTAATGCTTAAACCCGTTTTATCAGCTAGCTCCTCTGTTGTTATATATTTATTCTCTTTGATCAGACTGATTATTTTCTCCCTAGTTTTTTCCGAACCTCTAAATTTAGCAGGACGCTTAAAAGTGAAAACTTTACACACCCCGAGAAAGGTGCTCTCTGTGAAGATTAATCCACTCATTTGTAAGTTTAAATACACCTTCGTAAAATTTATGTGGTTTATATTTAAGTGCACTTTTAAGATATAAGCTAAACCATTTTGTTAAATGATCCTCAAGGAATTCAAGTTCTATTTTTTGTAATTCTTTTAAATTTTTTTCTGTTGTAATTTTTCCTTCTTTTTCACAAAGTGAAGACATAAAATAAAGTTCAAGTCCAATATGATCAGGTGGTTCACCATGATATTTACCAATAGGTTCAAGCCCTTGCTTTCTATATTTTTTTAAAAC
Source organism: Candidatus Melainabacteria bacterium (assembly GCA_016193285.1). NCBI lineage: Bacteria > Bacillati > Candidatus Melainabacteria > Candidatus Melainabacteria bacterium. The sequence goes on along the minus strand of JACPSL010000030.1, from coordinate 17,990 downwards.
TTCAACAGTTGACAAACCCCATAAAGATCCTTCTAAATAAACAGACTCATATGGTGGAAAAGGAGAATTGGAGCTTGATGGAGTTCTAATCAACCTAACGTAATCTTCAGAAATACCTTTTTCAATTTCAAGAGAATTCTTTATTAGATTAAGTGCAGTAGTAATACTACTTGGTAATTGATTTCTACTGATAAGCAATCCAGAACACCACGTTAAGATTAAGCTTAAACTCTCATTATCAGGCTGTTTAAGAAAAACAGAGCTTAAGAGTTTATAAACACGTGCTGTTAGATCACTTTGCCTGAGTTCTTTCATCTATGCTTTGTATATTTTTACTTTCCCTACAAAGCTTTGATTTCCAGTCATGTCAACATAGCCTTCGCCAGAATGGAATATAGTATTCGGAGAAGCGCCAAGGTCTCTTGCTTTAGAGATTGGATGACTAAAATTACCATGATGATGTGCAATACTTACAACACCTGGTATTATACCTTCTATTACTTTTGCTTTTGCTTTCACCTTAAGAATAGCACCAGTAACAGCATTGTGTGATTCAACCCAGATATCATCACCATCATTAATACTTTTAGCACTAGCTGTTGATGTGTGCATTTCAGCAGGGCTTCCTGGATCCAGCAAATTCAAAAGCACATTATGTGCTGTACGAGATTGCTTGTGCCAGACCTTTTTATGACTCATCAAGTATAAGTCATAATCTTGTGGTGAACTATCAATTATTGGATTACGCCATGTTGGGAATGCATTGTAATCATTTACATATGGTGCAGTAACACCTTTAGCTTTTATTGCACTACCTAACCTAACAAGGATATCAGAATAAAACTGATGTCTTATACCACCATAAGCAGGTGACCAGAGATATGCATAATTCTTTTCAGGTGGATTTGTCGAAGACAAAACACCATTTTGCTTAAACCAGTCTAAACTCTTGCCTTTACTTTGTGCCCAACGATCTAAAGCATCTTCAATTGTAGGTTTTTTTGAAGTGTCAAGTTTTAAATTGTCTGGCAAACTAAGTTTTGAGTTTAGAGTTTCAACATACTTTTGCATGATGTTTAATTTTTCAGCCATGTCAATGTATATTTGAGCATCTGCCTTCGAACTGAACATAGTATCAACAACTGGAAAACGAAGCACTGAAACCATTTCATAACCAGTCCAGTTACCAAGAGGACCTTCATACTTATCAATTGTTGCTGCTGGCAAAATGTAATCAGCACAGAGATCCGCAGTCTCACTTAAAAACGCATCAACAACTACCATAAAAGATAATTTTTTATACATATCTATAGTAGTAGCTTGTGCTGGTTTTGACATTACTGGATTTGTCATGTGGACCCACATAACAAGTTGTTCAGCTTGATATGGAATTCCATATTTAGTTGGATTTGCTAACACTTGAGGAATTATTGAATAACCTCCACTTCCTATTGGAAAGAATTTACTCCCGTCAAGAGAAGGACCATCTGGAGTGTCTTTTATCTTGCTTGGATCCTTTGCAAGATCTTTATAGCCTGAAAGTTTTTTAAGCGGTCCGGTTTGTCCTCCTTGACGAGTACGAGTACTGCCAGCTACATCAACAGCTCCAACAAGCATAGTGACTTGGTTAGCTGCCATACATGTTGGTGTACCAAGCTCTGATTGTGCTACGTGATAATAACCAATTGCTACTGGCCTATGTGGAAGCTCTTTACCATCAACTGTAGTTTTTTGTCCAATCTTTGCTTTCTGCCCAAACTCAGCTGCAATTGCAGTAATCTTAGAAGCACTTACACCACAAATGCCTTCTGCCCATGCTGGTGTATACTGTGCAATGTGAGTTTTGTACAATTCAAATGCTGGTTTGTATTTCACATCATTAACTGTATACTCACCAGTAAGTGCTGGATCAGTCACCACGTCAAATGGTTTTGCTGAGCTTGATGTAGGATCCCAAACTAATTCTTTTCCATCTGCATCAAGAAGAATAAGTCCATCTGCTCCAACAAGACTTGCTGCATTTGTATATTTCTTTAAGTACTCTTCATCAATTGTATTATTTGATATAAGTACATTTGCCATTGCTAAAAAGAATGCAAGATCATGTCCTGGTTTAATTTGTACCCATTCATCTACAAAATGAAGTCCACTTCTAATTTGTGGATCAATTGTTACAACTTTCATGCCACGTTTTTTAGCATCAATTATTTGTTGAGGCCAAGTAATTTGACAAAGGTGTGGCCCACCACTTCCTGTAATATTCCAGCCCCAGGAAATAAAATAATCACAGTATCTAAAATCAACTTCATTACAACCGCTTGTGTCAAACATAAGTTCAGATGATCTATAACCTGCATCTGAACAAAGTGAACCATGACCAGTTTTATTTTTAGTTCCAAATGCACTATTAAATGCATCTCCATGCCATTGAGCTCCTTTTCCTCTTCCTGAAAGATAAATAAATCGCTTTATATCAGCTTGCTTAACTTCATTTAGCTTTGCTGCTATCTCTGTATAAGCCTCATCCCAGCTAACTTCCTGCCATGTGCCAGTAGTCCCTTTAGCATTGGTTCTTTTTAAAGGTGCTTTAATTCTATATGGATCATATAAACCACTAATATTAGCTTGTCCTTTTGGACATAGTGCACCTGCTGTTCTTGGATCTTCAACATTTCCTTCAAACTTAATGACTTTTCCATCTACCTTCCAGGCAGTAAGTGCACAGTCTTGCTTCCCAACCCAGCATGCACTTGCAACTTTTTCAATTGCACTATTTAGATCAATTTCTGGTACTGATCCAAAAACTGGCCCTACTTCCTTAGCAAATACATCATCAATGTCTCCTAAGAGAGTAGCTGCTGTTATGAAACCTGACATTTTTAAGAATTCACGCCTTGATACCTTTTGCATTGTTTTTTCTCCTTCTATTTTAATTAATGCTGATCTGCACACTCTTTAGGAGTTTCACTTAAATAATAAACTCTTGGTTCTGTCTTAAATCTTTCTTTTATCCTTAAGACTTTAGCTGCATCATTTTTAAGAACACTTGAAACATAGCTAGCAGGATCATTTATGTCACCAAACATCATTGCTTTTCCAATACAAGTGGTAACACAAGCAGGTAGTTCTCCAATAGTTAGTCTGTGTAAACAAAAATGACATTTTCTTGGTGAACCAACTATTTGATCCCTACTCCAAAGTTTATTGTATTCATATGTAGTTCTTCCTTCCCAAGTTTGTGGCCCGTCAGGTGAGTTAACAAAGTATTTACCATCATCAAAATAAAGAGCACTTGCATATGGACAAACTTTTTTAGCAGCTTTAAAAACTTGTTTCCCATGCTTTTTTGTTTTTTTATAATCAATAGCTACAATACCATCTAGCCTTTTTACAAAACTTCCACGTACTACCCTGTTAGCTGCTTTTACACATGGTGGTTTAGCACATTGCATACAGTTTGCAGGCATACCTATTGGTTGAACATGTGGCCTATTTGAAATATTGCATTCTTGTTCATAAACTTTTCTATAAGTTACGTTTGGAGGAGTTGCATTTTCAACTATACATGCTGCAGTACAAGACTTGCAAGCAGTACATTTTCTGATATCTATAAGCATTGCCCAACTGCGATCTTTTTCTTGTTTTTGTAAAGCACGTTGTAGATCTTCTTTCATGCTTTTCATAATATCTTGAGCACCACTTGCTACTGCCATTTGTTTTTCCTCCTTGCTAAGTTAATATGCCAATTTTTTTGTGCTACAGATTTTTAATTAACACTTTACAACAATGTTAAGTATAATCCTGAGAAAAAATAAAAAAAACTAATCTAAAGGATGACTTGACTAAGCCTTAAAAAATTTGTAATTATCATGATAGTATTATCTCGGTGACTAAGTTTATTGAAAATCAATCTCACTGGCAACACACAGGAGCAATACTTGCTGGTGGTCAAAGTAAAAGAATGGGTAGACCTAAAGAAGGAGTTCTCCTGTGGGACTTGCGTCCTATGATTGAACATGTAATGGACATACTCCAAACAATTTGTAAAAGTATTGTTATTGTTGGTAAATGTGAAGGTTATTACCCAAAACAAAATAAATTTATTTCTGATCGCTTGCCTAATCTTGGACCAATTGGTGGAATTGAATCACTTCTTAGCTCTAACTTAGATACTGAGTATCTTGTTGTAGCATGTGATCAACCATTTCTTACTCAAGAAATCCTTAAGTTTCTTATAAAAGATGAAGAGCCAGAAAAAATTAAACTTTTTAAAGCATCAGGCAACAAAAAAATTAATCCTTTCCCTGGATATTATCCAGCTTCAATACTTTCACATGTAAAAGATTCTATTCAAAAAGGTAGAACTGCAATGCATGAAATGATAGTAGATTGTCCAAGTGTAACTTGGATTCCAATTCAAGAAAGTCAAGAAAGTTTTTTAAGAAGTATAAATACTCCAAGTGATCTTTTTGTAAAGATAAAACAATGAACACATTAATTGATAGTTTTGGGAGAGCACATACTTATCTACGTATTTCAATAACAGATAGATGCAATCTCCAATGCATTTACTGCATGCCATCTTGTGGAATTAAATGGAAAGAACACAAAGAAATTCTTACATATGAAGAAATAAGAAGAATTGCAACACTTTTTGTTAATATGGGAATTAAAAAAATTCGACTTACTGGTGGTGAACCAATAGTAAGAAAAAATATTGAAGAGCTTGTTGAAAAACTTGCTTTAATTAATGGGCTTGAAACACTTGCAATGACAACAAATGCAGTACTTTTAAAAGATAAAGTTTTTACTTTAAAGAAAAGCGGTCTTAATGCTTTAAACATTAGCCTTGATACTTTAAGAAAAGAACGTTTTAAACAAATTACAAAGCTAGATAGTTTAACCAATGTCTTAGAAAGTATTAATGCAGCAATCCAAGCGGGTTTTAATCTGCTTAAACTTAATGTTGTAGTAATGAAAGGAATTAATGAAGATGAGATTTTAGATTTTGTTTATTTCTTAAAAGATAAACCAATAAATATTCGATTTATTGAGTTCATGCCATTTAAAGGAAACGAATGGGAGCATTCCAGGTTCGTTCCATATTTAGAAATGAAAAAAATAATTGAAGAACATTATGAATTAATTCCTATACACAATAAGACTACAAACATAGCAAAAGATTTTTGCATTGAAGGATTTCAAGGAACAATTAGTTTTATTACTTCCATGACAGAAAGTTTTTGCAGCACTTGTAATCGAATCAGGCTTACTGCAGATGGTTCTATTAAAACTTGTTTGTTTCACTCACCAGAAGTAAGTCTACGAGATGCCATTAGAAATGGTGCTACAGATTCAGAAGTAACACAAATGATTCAAACTGCTTTAATCTTAAAAAAGATAGGACATGAATCTGCAGATGAACTTATTAAAATTGAAAACCAGTGCATGATTCAAATTGGAGGATGATTACAATTTTCGAATGTCAAGTTTCGATTTTCGAATTAAGAAAGGATAAAAAATGCGAGATATATCAAAAAAAATTACAACCTTAAGGGAAGCCACAGCTTGTGCTGTATTAAAAGTTAATCCAAATACAGTAAATCTTATTAAAGAAAATAAAATTCCAAAAGGAAACCCGCTTGAAGTTAGCAAAGTTGCAGCAATTCAAGCTGCAAAAAATACAAGCCAGATTATTCCTTATTGTCATCCCCTTCCAGTAGATTTTATAAGTGTAGATTTTGAATTAAAGGAAGATTTAATTATTGTTACAACATCTGTTAAAGCAATATATAAAACTGGTGTTGAAATGGAAGCCCTGACTTCTGCTTCTGTAGCTGCACTTAATCTTTACGACATGTTAAAGATGCTAGATAAGTCAATGGAAATAATAAATATAAAACTAGAAAATAAAAGAGGAGGTAAATCTGATTTTAGAGAGGCCTATAAAACCCCACTTAGAGCTTGTGTTTTAGTTGCATCTGATTCAATCTCTCAAGGTAAAAAAGATGACTTGTCAGGCAGGTTAATTGTTGACACCTTAAAAGCAGAAGGGTTTGAGGTTATTGATTACAAAATTGTCTCAGATGATATTTCTCAAATTCAAGAAGCAATTAAAAATTACACAGACAATTTAAAAGTTAATCTAGTAATGACCACCGGTGGAACTGGATTTAGTCCACGAGACAACATGCCAGAAGCAATGCTTGGAATTATTGAAAAAGAAATACCAGGAATCCCAGAAGCAGCACGAGCATATGGCCAAGAAAGAACACCATACTCAATGCTCTCACGTGGAAAGTCAGGAATCAGAGGAAGAACAATTATAGTAAATCTTCCTGGATCAAAAAAAGGAGTACGTGAATCACTTGATTCACTTTTTCCAGGAATACTTCATGCATTTACAATGCTAAAAGGCAGTGGTCACCCACTTCAAGAAAAAGAAATAGCGAAAGTAAAATAAAAAGACTATCCTATCTTTTCTCAAAAAGAGATAAAAAAAACCTCTCCTAAATTTAACATCCACAATTTAAAAGAGTGGCAAAAGAAAAAATACATTAGAAAAATATTATCCTGAAAACGTACGTGTGTTTAAGAGAAATATTCTTAGGGAATATCTTCAATATAAATTTTTAGAAATTATATTTGATTCAAAGCTAAATGAAAATGGGAAGAGATTTTTATGATGTAGCTTATTTATCATCACTAACAAAGCCTAATTATGATTATTTGAAAGACAAAAAAGGAATAAAAAACTCAAAAGAATTGAAAGGATTATTATTGAGTGAGTGCAAGAAATTAGATTGTGATAATTTAGCTAAAGATATACAGCCACTAGTTTTTAATTCAAGAGGACTTAAAGTAGCAATCTACATGATCTTTTAAATCTTTGTTTGTAATTCTGTTGTAATCAGTAACATCAAACAAAAACGGGATCGGCAATTGATCTGGTTCTTCATAGATATGACTAGTAAAATCCCATGTAAAATCATCAATAATTGCAAAGTCTATGTCTGAATTATATTTAAAATTATCCATTGCTCTTGAGCCATATATTTTGACAGCTTGTATCTCACTATATTTTGAGAATAATTCTTTTATGGCATCAGAAGTTTTTTGATCTAATCCAAAATTCATTATGTTTTCATTTTCTTTCTTGACAAAAACTCATGTAATTGTTGAATAGATTTGAAGTACTTACTAACAGAATTGCGGAGGGTGGATTTGAACCACCGACCTTTGGGTTATGCTTACCACTTCAGCTTTCACTGACACAGACTTTCTATTTTATAAAATCTATGTTTGTAGTCTGGACTATACCTTTAACCAAATTTTTTAATTTGGTCACCTGCCATCTAGTCTCTACACCTTCATGCTTGTAACATGCTTGGCTCGGTATTACCATATAAAAGGCTTCACCGAATTTGACAGGATTCAATCAAGCATTACTGCTTGACCAGCCCACTTTTTTATTGAGCCCAACGAGCTACCAGACTGCTCTACCCCGCGATGTCAGATTAATTTAGTCTCCACAGCTGAAGACTTGATAATTATACTACACGAAATATGAATTCACTTTTTATATAATAAAGTTACAATATTTCAATGAACTTGGAAAGTGCTCCAAAAAAGCAAAACTTAGAGATAGTAGCAATTAATCAAGAAAAATTACATGAAGATGCTATGAGATTTGGTATTGAAGAAGGTGAACAAATTCAAATAATTAGTAAACTTCCAGAAGGTCCAATTGTTATACAAAAAAATCAACAACAAATTGCAATTGGTAGAGAACTTGCTAAAGCAGTAGAAGTAAAAATCAAAGATTAACTTAAACCTGGTAATCCAAAATTCCTTTTTTACTGAGTGTAAAATATGCAAGCTTATCAATCCAATTTTTGTAAGAAGGATTAAAGAATTTATTTGTTTTATTTGAAGCTAAAACTATTGCTAGAATTGCTCCAGTTGGTAACAAAATAAATAAGAAATTAAAATTTGGAGCTAGATCTCTTTCAGTAGTAACTACAAATATATTGTTTCTTATTTGATCAAGCGTTAAATCAAATTCTGTTCCATGTGAGTCACTAATTGTAGTTATCCACTCACCATCAACATTTTTAAATTCTTTTACTGTATACAGATGTGCTGAGAGTAATTTTTCCTCTGTCATTTTCCTAGGCATACAAAAACCATCAAGGCTCGTTGCTAAGGTAGAACTATTTTGTATAGTTTTTCCTGGTCTTAAAACAGGTTCCATATTTACGGGGTCAGCACAAACTAAAGAATCTTTAGTAATTGAATGTACAGTTTTTTCAGCGTTTTGTTTAAACTCTGCTTTTTTTTCTTCTGAAACGACTGGAGTTTCCTTTGGTTTTAAAAAGTCAAATGCTACTTCTAAATCAGCTAACAGATCTTTTGGTTTAACGTTATTCCACTTAATGTGGCTTGTCGCTAATTTTGTAGATATCGTTGGTGCTTGACTTAAAATATGGATTAAATCATTATCCGATAAAGACGTTATTAAAAAGTTAGAATAATCTTTACTTGAAGTTAATGTCAAAGTTGCAGAAGGTAGCCAACTAGGTACACCACCATATTTTTGAGAAGCAACTTCCATTGCACAAGTAAGTATTGGTATATAAAGTGCTTCAAAAGAATGTGAAGGCGCAACATCTTCAAAACTCATCCAAGAAGCAAGCATTTCAAAAGGAACATCAATAGTTTCACCATTAAAGTTAACTTGTGTATCAATCCTAAATTCTCCTTCAGATAAATCATTTAAATTTGTTACTTTGATTGTTCCTTTAATTATTTGTTTTCCACTAGGAGTAGAAGCAAGTGCTTGATAATCTGCCATGTTTTGGCAATTAGAACGGCCAGCTTGTACTTGTTTATATGGATGCGGCCCTAATTTCCCCCAAATAGCTAAATATATTACTTTGTCATTTTCAACGATTTTAATTACTTCTGCATACCTTTTCTCATCAATCCCTTTAAATAACGTTATTAATTTTTGTAGTTCATCTGGCGTGCTACCAACAATTCCATCGTGATTTATATCTAGAGCATCCCCTTTAATATTTGCTGATTTTATTGCTGGTAAAACCTGTTGAAATCCATGGTTTGCCCAAAAAGTATCTACGTGGAAATCATCAAGACTTAATCCACTTTCTCCCGAATTAGACCTTGTTGGTACTGGTTCTTTGCCAATTAATCTAAAAGCATCACTTACGATTTTTGCAGAAGCTGGTTGTTTTGCAATCCCAAAAAGAAGTACAGAAGCATAAGTAAACCATTTAATTGTATTTAAACTAACTTTTGCAGTTCTTTGCAATAGTCTAGGTAATGCTGTTTCTGCCTTTTGAATTTTCATTTATATAATTTTGCTAATTGAGTACAATTATATAAAATAATTAGATAAAAATCTTAATTGTAATTGTAATTATTTTCTTACTTATGCTCTAAACATAGCTGGGGGCGGATTTGAACCGCCGACCTATGGGTTATGAATCCATCGCTCTTACCAACTGAGCTACCCAGCCAGGAAGGAGAATTGCAAAATTTATTATTATTTTATACAGCATGTTGTAATTCTTTTTAATTATACTAAAATACTAATAAACAAACATGACATTATTCAATAATTTATTTGGCAAGTGTGCAAAACTACAAATTTTCCTTAAAGGTTCGCTCATTTTAATAATTTTATTTTTAATGTTTTTTGCTATTAATTTATTTATTTCTATCCAGTTTAGTAAAAAGTCAGCTTATGATGCATTAACTGAAAACACAGTAAAAGAAAAAGTTATGCTTCAAGATACAAGAGTTCATAACTGGAGTGAAGTAAATAAGAAGAATTGAAAATTCTATTGTCCTAGTGCATATTTAACTCTTAGCTTAGTAATATAATTTATTGTCATGTTAACTATCCATACAATAGCTGAATGTAAAGCAAAACCTTTGTATAAGCATTTTGCATGTAATTCTTCTGCTTCATTTTGTAGCACTTTGTCTTCTTCTGTAGTTTTCATAACATGGTGAATTTTTGCTGGCTCAGGAAACCATTTAGAAAGTTTTGTAAAAAATGAATCTTCTTTTTTAACTTCTTCTAAATACTTAGGTTCAACTAAAATACCTTTTTGAGAATTATATTTTTTTGTAAGCTTCGCATCTGCAAATTTTGCAAAAAGGCCATTTGTAACTCTGTGACCAAGCCACCATGAAGGAAGTACTGTAAATAGTTTTAAAATTCTTTCAAATCTTTCATACCATCCTTGTGAAGTTGTAATTACTCCAATCCATTTTGGTACTGAGGTTTGAGTAAATAAAAGTCCAAGCTTTGGATAAACACCATGAGTCATATCAAGATGTTCGCGTGCTACTTTTAAAAAACTACTTTTTTCAACTGTTTGATCATCTTCTGATTTCGCAAGAAGAAACGAATTTAAAACAGGTGAAACAAATATTGCACCAGTTCCAATAATCTTTTGAAAAAGTGATAAATCTCCTGATTCCCCAAGTGCTTGACTTTCTTCATCGCTTGCATACCCTATAGTTCCAGTAAATCTGTCTTCTTTTAAAATATATTTTCTAAATGCTCTAATAAGAAGCCCAAACCCTCCCCAATAGCCACCTTCAAGCATACTTTCTCCAATAATTGTTGTTTTTTTTAGTTTATATATTAGTTTCAAGTTTTCTTCAGTAGGTTCAAATCTATCACAGAATTCTTTAATTTGTTTTCCTTGTTCTTCATAATACTCAGCATTTTTATTCTTTTCATTCCTTCTGTATAACGATGCTAAAAAGTTTTTATCTTCAACTTCTTCAAGTTTTATTCTTTCTTTTGCCTTTTTGAATTTTTCAAAATCCCTGAGCTCAGACATGCTAAATCTAAGAAGATGTGTTGCATCTTTTTGCATTTCTTTTGGCAAAACAAATTTTGCAAGTGCTTTACCTGTAAAAGTAGTTAGAAAGGGTGAGATAACAACTAACACAGTTCCTGAAAGTCCTTCAAATGCAGACTCTAAAGTTTTTTTAATACCTCTAAATAAATCAGACAATATTAATGGAGCATCAAAGGCAGTAATATCAAGAGCAGTTCTGTATGTAGATTCTCTAGAACAAACAATGCTTGCTATATCTTTAAATGTATCCCATGTTTTATTATTTTCTTTCCTTGAAAAGGAATAACAATGCCCTGAGGTTAAGTTATTAGTTTCTGTAATAGTACTCATGTTATAAAACTTATAAATATGAATTTAAAAATTAACGTTCTAGACTTTAGTATTATACATTATAATAGCCTCTAATGACAAAAGAACTTTTAAGTACAAAGATTGCTTTTACAAGTATTGTTGATGCTGTTACAGAAGCAGTAAGACTATCAAATGTAAAAGTTGTATATAACTATCCAGGCAGACCTGCAACAAATCTTGTTAATAAAATTAGAGAACAAATAAAAGAAATTGATGTTCAAGACTACTTACCTAATGAGTTTGTAGCTACTGCAAAAGCTTTTGGTAGCTCAGTTGCTGGATGTGAAAGATCCTTAGTAATTTTTAAAGATGTAGGAACCAATGTAGCTTGTGATCATTTTTATTGTTTAAATCATATTGGAATAAACAGGGGACTTGTATTTTTTATTAGTGATGATCCATCTGCATGGAATTCACAAAATGAAGAAGACTCAAGAGGAATATATTTTAATGCAGGACTTCCGATTTTAGAGCCAAATGATCCTTATAGTGCTTATTATTCAGTTCTTATTGCTTTTGAACTTTCTGAAATTTTAAGACTACCTTTCTTTATTAGAACTACAGGAAGAGCTCTTAAAGAAAAATATAAGGCAGAGCAAAATGATTATAAAAAAGTAAAAATTTCTTTTAATGAAAATTTTGTAGATATTCCTTTTGATGCAAAAAATAAATGGCTTTCTATTTTTGGCACTGTAGAAGAAGATCGTGAAGAATTAATTCAAAAACAAGGAAAATTAAAAGAATATTTTAATGAATCAGGATTAAACATTATAAAAAATTCTGATTCTAAGTTAGGTATTGTTGCAAGTGGATTTCCAGCTACACAGCTAGAGCTTGAAGGATTACTAGTAAAAAACATTTCACTTTTAAAACTTGTTACAGTATTTCCTTTGCCTGAAAATACAATTTTAAATTTCATGAGATTAAAAGAAAAGATTTTAGTGATAGATCAAGGTGAACCCTTGCTTGAAATCTTAATTAGAGATTTGGCTCATAGACATGGTTTTAAAATTCCAATTCTAGGAAAAAATAATGATTGTGTTAGAAAGATTGGTGAGTTTAGAGATGATGATTTAAAAATTTCAGTTCAAGCTTTAGAAACAAATATAGCACCAGTTTTCCCAAAGCATAAAGTAATCTCAAAAGCATCTGCTTTTGAAGAAGGCTCATCATATTTAATTATGCTTAAGTGTTTAAGAGAAGCAGTTAGGAAAGTAAATTGTAGACCACTTTTTTGTGGTGACGCAGGTCAATCTTCTAGAATACCTGATACACCCGGATATGAGGATCTGTTACATATGGAGACTACTATGGGCTCAGTGATTTCTTATTTATCTGGTGGAATTGAAGCGTATAAAAGGAAGGGAGAAGAACTTCCTTTTAAAGGAATAGCTTATGTAGGTGATTCTAATTTTTTTCACAGTGCATTTCCTGGAATTTGTGAAGCAGTTAGCAAAGATCATCCAATACTTATGATTCTAGTTGACAACCAAGGCGCTGTTTCAACCGGAAAGCAACCACACTTAGGAATGAAAATAAATAATGAAATGAAAGTATTACAGATAAAAAATATTTTACAAGCTTTAGGGGTTTCATTTTTAGAAGAAGGATCTACTTCTTGTAAAGAAGATCTAACAAATAAATTAACTAAAGGACTGAAGTATGAGCATTTTGCTGTAGTGATTGTACATCTTGAATAGAAGTAACTACTCAGCACATTAATTTATCTTAGGTTATCCTTCACGGAAAGGTGGCTCGAGGAGCTACGTCACCGCAGAGCCACCTGAGTAATTACAAATAGAAATATTATCCATTTTTTCTGCTAACTGAAAATCAAGTTCTGTAACTCCAGCTACTTTGTGTGTAGTAAGTCTTACATCAACATTTCCATAGACATTTGACCATTCTGGGTGATGGTTCATTTTTTCACACACCATCCCTACACTTACCATAAAAGAAATTGCCTGGTTGAAGTTTTTAAACTTAAAAAGCTTATGTAACTTTCCACTTTCAATTGCCCAACCTGAAAGTTTACTTAGGTTAAGCTTAAGTTCTTCTTCAGTTAATTTTTTTATATCCAACTTTTTAATACCCTGTTCAATTTGTTAAATCCTATTCAAATTTTAGTGAATTTTAGCCAAATTTCAAATTTCTTGTATTTATTTATTTCAGGCTATTTATGAATATATTAAATGATACTAGCAAATTTGCATAGTTATCGGTAATATATTTCACTGTTAGTTAGATTCCTTATTATAAAAAGGAATTAGGAGTAAAAAAGTAAAAAAGGAGATAGCTATGGCAAAGGAACAATTAGTAGTTGGCTCAAAAGTAAAAGATTTTATAAAAGAATCTGATCTAAGAACTGATGGTGATTTACTTGAAGCATTATCAGGTAAGGTAGAAGAAATGCTTAAATGTGCAATGCAACGTTGCAAAGAAAATGGCAGAAGCACAGTTAGGCCTTGCGATCTGTAATCTTACAAAGAGATCCAAGGATAAGAAGGGTAGGTTTCAAGCCTACCCATTTTTATGTCATTTGCACAGACAATATCATTAAAATATTTTTGATAAGGGCTTAAACCTTTTTTTCCATTTGATCTTATATATTCTTCATCAACTAGATTCTCATATAATTGATCAATTGTAGATTGGAACTCAAGATCTTTAAAATCTTTTGTAGGAATATTTGCACAAATTAAAACTTCTCTTTTAGCTTTTGAAATATTTAAATTCCCTGTGTTTAACATAGCAATTTCACCAGTACTTGGATCTTTAGTAATGCAAGTGGCTTCTACATAGGCCCTTTGAGCACCAATTTCTTCTACTTTTTGTCTTGGATCCCCACAAAACTTATCAATAAATTTACTTAGGTTTATAATTGCTCGTTCAGTAAGTGTAGTATTTTTATAAAATTCTCTTTTTTCTTTTTCAGGAATCTTAGAATCTTTTACTCTCTTATTTCCTACAATAAAATAAAATGGTATGGCGTTTGTTAGTCCCTTTTTAAATCTTTGGATATCATGAGCTAAAGAAAATTCAACTGGCAAGGAATGATTAGGATGAAGACCAGGATCAAAAACATAATGTTTTTTGCCATCATTGTCTATATGAGAACAATTTCCAAAAGTTTTATCCAATGGATTAAAAAATAATCCTGGCATATTTGAAGATGCACTAGCCGCATAAGCAATTGGCATTGACTTAATATCATTTGGCAGTGGATACACATCAGGGTTTAAATAATTAAATGGAAATATTCTTCTTGGTAACTCTGCAACATATAAATGAACTTCTGTACCAAGTTCATCTAAATGTTCTCTTGTTATTTCAGAAGTTTTTTTGCCAGTATGAAGTTGATAACCTTCAATTAAAAAAGGTAAAATCCATTCTCTTTCAAGTTTTTTTCTGTCTGGTACATAATCTATAAAATTAGTGTCTGCTGAATTTTTAAAAGTACAAGAATTTAAAGAATGAACAGCTTGCGAGGCAGCATGGATGGACCCTGCTGAAGTACCATGAAATTGTTTTAGTTTTATACCAAGAAGCTGTGTTAGTACATTAATAACCATGATTATTCCAGATGAAGCTATTACTCTTATTTCCCCACCTGCAATAATCATTCCTTTAATCTTGTCTAGATTTTCTTTGTCCAAATCAAATGCTTTTACAACTTTAATAAATTTAGTTTTTTGTTCTTCGGATAAAGAATTAATCAAAGCTCTAGCTTCTATTGCTCTTATGTGATCTTGAGGTAATTCATTTTGTCCTGGATAAATATTTGTTTGAATTAATTTTTCTAAATAGCTGTCATCTAATTCATGAAAATTTAACTGATAAAGAGTCGGTTGTCTAAGTGGATTAATTTGATTTGTAGAAAGCTTAGGTAGAAAGCCGTTCCTACTAAACAGAGCTGTACTGTAAACTTTAGCAGAATGATATACCATTTGTTTCTATAAATTACTTGTTATTTTATAGGATAGGAAGTTACGTGTAAACCCCTTGGTAGAAAATAAACTATTTGTATGCCTGCTCATACATTCTTTGAAAGCTTGCTTGTAATTTTGCAACTAGCATGCTAAAGTTTAAATAATTTTATAAATAATGTTTCTGCTAAAGCCTTAAAGTATAGGAAGTCTTAATGTCTGTTATTTCTATAAGAAGTGTTACTAAAGTCTTACCTTCTTGTGATGTTCCTGGTCAATGTATTGATCGGGGACAACTAGCTCAAATGGTTAAAGATTCATTAGGAGTTAGATCTTATTTAAGATTTTTACCTACTAAAGGGGGAAAAAGATTTAGAGAGCTTTATAAAGAATTACCAGAAAATATAAACATTAATGGACCAAAACAAAAATTTATAGTTAAGTCAAATGCACCAGGATCTTCATCGAAACAGCATTACGATCCAGCAGTTGAACTTGGAGTTGCCGCTCTTCGTAAATTAGTGACTGGTAAAAAGGTTGATTTAGAACAAGTAGATAGTCTTTATGTAGCTTCAACAACAGCAAGAGCTGGAGATCCTACTTTATCAAAAAGAATTTTATCTAAACTTCAAAAAGAAGGAATTACAAGTAAAAACAAAGATATTTCAAGAGAGATTCTTGAAGGATGGCATAATGAAACTATTTCAGAAGGATGTGTAGGATGGCTTAAAACTTTAGAACGTGCAAATGACAGAATGGAATTAGGGAAAAGTAAAACTGCTATTATTCTTGCTATAGCAGTAAACTCTATTTATAGGGATCCAAGAAAATTTTACGAGCAAATTAATTATGCAGATGGCTGTGCTGCTACAGTTGTTAGCAAAGAAGAAGAACCTCAAGGTAAAATATGTTTTGCCAAAGAAAGAAATATTATAGACGAAGAAGACAGAGTAGTTCATAATTATTCAAATCCACCAGATGAAACCAATCTAGATAAGATTTATAAACTTTTTACCTTAGACATTAATGGTTATTTAAGATCAAAAGAAATTGCAAAACTTATTGCAGAACATTGTGCTGAGTATACCCTTTCAGAACTTTTAGAAAATTTGCCAGTATCAATTAATTCTTTAGATCATTTGTTCTTTCCTCAAATTAACAATGGTTTTTTAGATAAAATTGAGATAAATATATTTTTGCATATTCGTGACGAAATTGGACTCACTAAAGATATAAGAAGTGAATTAAAACCTTTGATTGATAATTATTGCAAAGATCTAATTAATACTAAGAAAGTAGACATTATAGAACCATGTAGATGTTTTTTTAATGTTATAAAAGCAAGAGAAAAAGATTTAAGGGGTGAAAAAGAATTTCTTTTTAATCAATTTTATAAAAGCTTAACAGATAAAGAAAAAGACTTGTTTGATTTCATGTCTCATTTTCATAAGATTAATTTTCTTTCTTATGATGAGTTTGGTTATACAGGAGTAGCTTCTATACCTCTAGGCATAGCTCATGCAAAAGAAAACACAAATTTTGATTTACATTTAAGTCCATATGGAATAGTTTCTGCAACTTTAGGTATAAATATTTGTGGTGCTGTTGGAAATCCTTTTGAAGCATATTCTAGAAAACCATTCCTTGATTTAATTAACCACAGTTATCATAGACAGGAAGAAGAAGTTATCCCAAATGTAGGAGACCCAGTACAAAATTTACTTAAAAGAAATCTTGCTTTTTGTCAAACAAAGTTTACAAAGATTTAAATGGTGTAATTTATCAAAGTACCTCAATTTTCAATTGACTTGCGGAATGTAAGATATATCTATATTTCGTGGCCGTTTGAATCTATATCGCTACCTGTCTAATATGCCTTCCTTTGGAATCGTAGATCCACAACATAAACACCGGGACTGGCTTCAAAAGGTATTTGTATCGAAACAAAACTTTGATTGCTATAAAGAAATACATCCTCTGTTCCTCTTCTAGATGGAATGCGGCTACTGTTTATAAAAAGATAGAAGGAGTAGAAATGATTCACCCCAGACGATCGGAATGAAATATTATAAGTAGTAGGAAGACCAGAACTAGGATGTGTAACGCTTATAGAATTTGAGATAACAACATCGCCACTTTTTAAAAGTGTAAATTTTCCCAAAAGACGGTCCTGCTGTCCTGCGAATCTAGCCCACAAAAAACCCTCTACCGGTGTATAATCAAAAACTTCGGAAGATGAAGAACTGGAAGATCGTCCTGAAGAGCCGCCCGAAGAAGATGACGAACTTGATGAACTACTTGATGATGAACTTGATGAAGATGACGATGAACTGGATGAACTTCCACTTGAAGAGGATGAACTTGAAGAAGAACTTGATGATGATGACGATGAACTGGATGAACTTCCACTTGAAGAGGATGAACTCGATGATGACGAACTTGATGATGATGACGATGAACTGGATGAACTTCCACTTGAAGAGGATGAACTCGATGATGACGAACTTGATGATGAACTTGAAGATGAGCTTGAAGATGAGCTTGAAGAACTGCTACAAGTTTGTCTATCGTTATAAAATCTGTTATAGCTAGAATTATAATTTTGTGTGATTTGTGCTGGAGACAATGCTCTGTTATAAATTCTTAATAAGGCTATAGAACCACTAAATTTTCTCCCTACATTTTGTCCCCACGTACCTATAAATAAGGAGGGAAAAGAACTATAGTTTATTGTTGAATTAGTAACAGTTCCACTTGCTGTTACTACATTATTTAGATAATGTCTAATAGTATTTCCATCTTTTACTACTAC
>JACPSL010000029.1 GCA_016193285.1 Candidatus Melainabacteria bacterium | reverse complement strand
TGATTAAGAGTGTTTATGACACAGTCTGATTGCGAGCCGAGTGAAACGAGGCGTGGCAATCTCCTAACGTTTTGGAGATTCCCACGTCGCTCTGCTCCTCGGAATGACGTGATATGTTGGTTTATTTTTCACGTTTGGTATAACTCTGAGAAGATTAAATAGGTTTTATCTCTTATTGATTTTTTTACTGATCTAACTTGGGCAGTAACGGATTCGAACCGCTGACCTCCTCGGTGTAAACGAGATGCGCTACCGCTGCGCTAACTGCCCTTTCAGAGAATCAGAAATCAGAGGATCAGAAATCAGGATTTTTATTATAACCTACTTTAATTTCTGTATCTTGATTATGCAAACATTTCACTAACTGAATCATCAAGATGAATTCTTTTAATTGCTTCTGCAAGTAATGGAGCTACACTTAGTACTTTTAGTTTTTTTGGTGCCATTTCAGGTGGTATTTGAATTGAGTTTGTAACTATTAAACTACTTATAGGAGATTTATCAATTCTTTCTTTAGCTTGTCCTGAAAGTACAGCATGTGTTGAACAAGCTATTACATCTTTTGCTCCTTCTTTAGCAAGCAGTGCAGCACCTTGAGTAATGGTACCTGCTGTATCAATCATGTCATCTACAATAATACAATCTTTACCCTTAATTTCTCCAATAATATTTATAACTTCAACAGTGTTGTGTTTATCTACTGGTCTCCTTTTATCTAAGATTGCAATAGGAGCATCGTTTAATTTTTTAGCAAATGCACGTGCTCTTGTAACACCACCAACATCAGGACTTACAACTACTATGTCTTTTAGGCCTAATGACTTAATGTGCCCAACTAATACTGGTGTAGCAAATAAATGATCAACTAATACATCAAAGAATCCCATAATTTGAGTAGCATGTAAGTCAAGTGCAAGAATTCTTGTAGTTCCAGAATGACACAGTAAGTCAGCTACAAGTTTTGCTGTAATTGGCTCACGCCCAGCAGCTTTTCTGTCTTGCCTTCCATATCCGTAGTATGGCATGACTATTGTTATTTTTTCAGCGCTTGCTCTTTTTAATGCATCTAAAATAATTAAAAGCTCCATTATGTTTTCATTTACTGGCGGACATGTTGGTTGAATTAAAAATACATCACAACCTCTTACACTTTCTTCTATTTGTACATATAGCTCACCATCTGAAAATGGACTTATATTAATTTTTCCAAGCGGCAAATTTAAATACTTACAAATCTCTTTTGCAAGTGGGATATTTGCTCGGCCTGAAAATATTTTTACTGCTCTTTTTCCATTCATGGATGATAATAAAGGATTTTCACTAGTTTCTTTTCTAATTAAAGTTTCTATCATGATATATACCCAAGAAATTTGCTACGAATGATTTTATCATTGCATGCCGTTCTCTATTGCTGCTTGTATCTTCATTAATTACATTATTTGCAATTTGGAGATTGGATAATGCTTGTATCTCACTTTCGTTAATGCAGCTTCTTAGCTGAATTGGATCTAGTTCCTTAGCTTTTTCAGATAAAACTAATGCATATACAACTCTTTTATCAGTAGGTATATTAGGATCTCTTATCCCTTCTATTAACTTACTAAAACTAAAGTCTATGATTTCTTCAAGGTAGCATTTATTTTTTACTACTTGGGGTTTGCTAGGATCTACTCCACCTATGCTTACTTCTTGTACTGCTAACATTGTAGATTCCTGTTTAATAATTTAAACATCTAATATTGCTAATCCAGCATGTTCTTCTATAAATTCACGCCTTGGTCCTACTGCATCACCCATTAAGACATCAAAAATTCTATCTGCTTCTGCTGCATCTTCAAAAGAAACTTGTTTTAATGTTCTTTTTTCTGGATTCATTGTAGTTTCCCAAAGTTGTACTGGCATCATTTCTCCAAGGCCTTTAAATCTTTGAATAGTTGCTTTTTCTCCAAGTTCTGCCTTTGCAAGTTCTAATTGGTGTTCATTATAACAATAAATTACTTTTTTATTTTTTTCAGCCTTATAAAGTGGTGGCTGAGCAATAAATATATGACCATTTTCAATTACAGGCCTAGCGTACCTAAAGAAAAAAGTTAATAAAAGAGTTCTAATATGAGCTCCATCAACATCCGCATCTGTCATTATTATAATTTTATGGTATCTAAGTTTATCTAAATCTAGCTCGTCTATGTTTGGTCTTAAAACATCATCACCAGTTGTAGATAAACCTATCGCTTGGATAAGAGCTTGAATTTCACTGTTGTCATATATTTTCCCAATTCTTGCTCTTTCAACATTTAAAATTTTCCCGCGAAGAGGAAGTATAGCTTGGTACATTCTGTCCCGGCCTTGTTTTGCAGAACCTCCTGCAGAATCACCTTCTACAATAAAAAGTTCGCCTATTTCTGCATCTCTGCTAGTGCAGTCAGCAAGCTTTCCTGGTAAACCACCAGCTGATTCTAAGACAGATTGTCTTCTTATTAGATTTTTTGCTTTGCGGGCAGCTTCTCTTGCGTCACGAGCTTGAATTGATTTTTGAATTATTATTTTTGCTTCTTTTGGATTTCTATCTAACCAATCTTTTAAACCTTCACTTAAAACAGACATTACTGCTGTCTGGACTTCATTATTTAAAAGTTTTACTTTTGTTTGACTTTCAAATTGAGGGTCTTTAACTTTAACTGAAATAATTGCAGTTAAACCTTCTCTTACATCTTCTCCTAATAAATTTTCATCGTTTTCTTTTAATAATTCTGAACTTCTTGCATAATCATTAATTACTCTGGTTAAAGCATTTCTATATCCTGTTAAGTGAGTTCCACCATCTGGATTATTTATATTGTTTGCAAATGCAAAAATTGATTCACTGTAAGTATCAGTGTATTGCATTGCAATTTCAGCTATTACATCTTCTTTTGTATTTTCAAAATAAATTACTTCTTTATGAAGGCATGTTTTAGTTGAATTTAAAAACTGAACATAGCTTTTAATTCCTCCTTCGTAAAAGTAAGTTTCTTGATAGTGAGAATCTGACTTTTGTAATCTTTCATCTGTAAAAATAATTTTAAGTGCTTTATTTAAAAATGCCATTTCACGTAGTCTGCTAGCAACTACTTCTCTATTTACAATTGGCATTTTGCCTGTTTCTTGTTCTTTAAATATTTTTGGACAAGGCCAAAAAATAACCTTAGTACCAGTCTTATCTGTTTTTCCAGTTACTTTTAGTGGTTCTTTATTTTTTCCAGCTACACCGCCAGGATTATCTCCATAAAATTCAACAAAATAAATTTTTCCATCTCTATAAACTTCAGCTTGCATTTTAGATGAAACAGCATTTACACAAGATGCACCAACACCATGTAATCCACCAGAAACTTTATAGCTTGAGCTAGTACCAAACTTACCGCCAGAATGAAGCATGGTAAAAACAGTTTCTACTCCTGACAAGCCTGTCTTTGCTACTTTTTCAGTAGGTACACCTCGTCCATTGTCTTCTACTGTAATTGAACCATCAAGATTTATAGTAACTTTTATTTCATTACAATAACCTGCAAGTGCTTCATCTACTGAATTGTCCACGATCTCATAAATACAATGATGAAGAGCTTTTTGATCTACTCCACCAATATACATTCCTGGTCTACGTCTTACAGCATCCAGACCTTCTAAAACCTCTATGTCACTTGCTGAATAAGAACTATTTGCTTGAGCTATTTTACTTTCTTTTGTAGTGTCTGTTTTTGTCATAAGAAACCTTATAATTCTAGCATTTTTACAACGAGATTGCTATCTGTTTATAAATCTTACATCTTTGAATCTAATATCTGTATTTTTTGTAGCTTCTTTCAATCTAGCAAGGATATTGGTTTTCTGCATTGATAGTTCGGTTGCTAATGGACCACTATTTACTGAGATTACAAGATTATTTTCTTTATCAAAATATGATGGATAACTATGCTTAGCAACTTCAAAGTTTGTTACTAATGGCCAAATTTCTTTTAAGGCCATAATTTTTAAACTTTTCTCAAGACCTAGTCCTTCTTTTACAGAAGGTAAGATTTCTCCAATTTTTGTAAGATTAGATTTTGGCCTTTTCATTTTCTAAAACTTTCCCGCCTCTTATTTTAAATACTTGTGCATCTTTTAAGAATTCTTTTTGAATGTCTGTTAAGTGAGTAGTAGTAAGAAATGTCTGAATATTTTCAGGCAAGTGGTGGAGTAAAAAATCTTGCCTGCTTTCATCTAATTCTGCAAAAACATCATCTAAAAGTAAAACAGGAATTTCATTTTTTCTTTTTTCAATTATTTTTAACTCTGAAAGTTTAATTGCAAGAACTATTGATCTTTGTTGTCCTTGGCTTGCAAATGAGTGAGCTTCTTTATTGTTAATTAAAAATATTAAATCATCTCTATGTGGACCAATGAGAGATTGACCACGAGCAAGTTCCTCTTCAAATGATTCATCTAGTTGTTCCCTGAAAATAATTTTTATTTTCTGTAGGGGCAGGTCATGACCTGCCCTTGCCATCATTGATTTATAAATCAAATCAAGATCCTCGGTTTGTTTTGAAATATCACTTAAAAACTCTCCTGCAATTGGCTTTAAGTCTTCTGTAAATTTTATTCGTGTAAAAATGATTTCAGAGCCGAAATTAATTAATTGCTCATTCCAGATCTCTAATTGGTCTTTTAAGTCCTTTTTAGATATTCCTCTCTCTTGGGCATTTTTTAAAAGTGCATTTTTTTGAGCTACTGATTTTTGGTAATCTTGTAGATTTCTGTGATATTTAAGATCAAGTTGAAATAAAATTGAATCAAGCCATTTCCTTCGAATAGATGGTGATCCTTTTATAAGAAATAAGTCATCGCAAGAAAACATTACATTAAAAAAGTTCCCAACCAAATCTGCTTGAGGGGCTTTTTTTGCGACCCCATTAATTTTTAATTTTCTCCTTCCTGTGGAATTTATTTGTAATGTAATTTCTAAATTAGAGTCTTTTGTTTCAATGTTAGCAAAGATAAGTGCATATTCTTTGTTCCAATAAATTAAATCATTGTCTTTATCTGCTCTATCTGACCCACTAGTTGCAAGTATATTTATTGCTTCAAGAATATTACTTTTGCCTTGAGCATTCTGGCCAGTTATGATGGTTTTTAAATAGTTAAAATTTTGCTCAAAATCGAGATAATTTCTAAAATTTGTTAATTTTAATTTCTTTAAGAACACATTTGTATGATAGCGTAGGAGATATATAATTATTGTCAGGCATTTTATGAAAAAAACTTATTTAACCTTATTTATACTTTTGTCTTTCTTATTTTGTTTAAATGTTGAAGCAAGTGACGATCCTTTAAAAGCAAGAGCTGTCTATCTTGAATTAGAAGGTGACAATGTAGAGTATGATCACGAAACAAATATTTATGTTACATCAGGCATGTCCATTGCAAACATAGTTGATCAGGATGCAAAGCTTGAGGCAGATAAAATAATTTATTATGGTAGTGATCAACATATTGAAGCAATAGGAAACATTAAAATAACCCGCCAAAACACGGTTACTACTGGTGAGTCATTTAAGTTTGATGTTACTTCGAACAAGTACTTATTAACTAAACCTGAAACAATTGTTAAAGGAGCAATAATAAGAGCAAGAAATGCTGAGAGTCTATCTAGTAATGAACTTCAATATGAACATGGAAGACTTAGGTTAGATGAACCAATTAGAGTTGCACAAGGGTTTGGAGCACGTCAGCATCCACATACATTTTATAGTTATCATGCATCAAAAGCTTCAAAAGCAAAACCATCTTGGGATGATATATCTAAGCAGCAAAAATACAGGATAACTGCAGAAAAAATAGTATATGATACAACAAAAAAAGTAAATAACTTAACTGTTTATGGAGCAAGAGTTCATTTTAAAAATTTTTCTATCCCAGCGACTCCAAAATATACTACTACAGTAAGCTCAGATCCAAACGTAAGAAGTGCACCTTTACTTGCCCCAACAGTTGGTACTCTAGGAGCACTTGGAGGATTTGCACTTGGACCAAGATTTAATTTTAATGTAACTGACTATCATATTCTTTCTATATCACCATTTGCACAAATTGGTTCTGGGGGTGCTGGTGGTATTGGAGGAATGCTTGGTTTTTATGGACCAGCTACAACAGCAGAGGCTAGCTATGGTTCATTGAAGGAGCGTTTTATTGGACAACTTAGACAAAAGTTTGGTAGAAGTACCGAGTTTCGTTCTGCATATAACTACTATCTTGATGATGGTTTTTTAGGAAGTACTCTTGCCCAAATAAATGTTGAACTAGTTGATAGAAGAAGAATAAATGTTCCGTTTGCTGAAACAGGATTAAATTTTAGAACTTCAGGAAGCTGGGTTCAAAGTAATCCAGGAATCTTTCCTACTAAATATAAACACTTCCTTCAAGATGCTGGCGAGCCAAAAGATTTTCAAAATACTGCATTTAAATTTGAAGAGCAATTAACATTAGTAAGCAAACCTGTTTTTAAAGTTGGGAATGAAAAATACAATACTGCTTTAAGATTTAGAACGAGAAATGCCTTTCGTGCATATTCAACAGGTGACCTTCAAGGAATATTTACAGGTGGACCGTTACTTGACAATAATCTTGGACCAGTTTCATTTGAGATAGGTTATGACCAGGGATATGTAAAAGGAGTTTCACCACTTTTTTATGATCAGTACATTCAAGGTATGCAAAGTGTTTCACTTGATGGTGATGTAAAACTTTCTGAGTGGCTTACTTTAGGTGGCTATGGTACTTATAACATAAAGGCTGAAGAGATTGTAGAAAGGCAAGTAAGAGCAAAGTTTGGTCCAAAAGATTTTAAGATGCTAGTAAATTGGGATGTACTAAGACAACAAACCAAGTTCGGATTAAATTTTTTATTTGGTCAACCAGTTGATTTTGAGAGATTTGTAATTATTAATTCAAAGAATGGCAGTTACAACTGACTTTTGATCTAACAGAGCTTCTGAAGCACTTCCAACCATTGGTTTATACTTCTCATACCACAGTTGAAACACAAGCAAGTTCCATAAGAGTTTTTTATTGTCCCATTTTTCATTTAGATGATTTTGAACAAGAGTTTCTATAAAATTGTGATTAAATAATCCTTGGTTTTCAATATAGTTTTTGCTTGTGTAGTGTAAAAGAATGTCTTTTAATTCATGCTTAAGCCACTTGGTTACTGGGATTGCAAAACCTTGTTTTTTCTTATTGATTATATAACCAGGAATATGTCTCTTTGCCATTTTCTTTAAAATATATTTAGAAGTTAATCTGCTTAGTTTGTATTCATAAGGGAGCTTGGCTACAAACTCCTGGATAGTGTAATCAAGAAATGGTGCTCTTACTTCTAAGCTAGTAGCCATGCTTGCTCTGTCAACTTTAACTAGTATGTCATCTGTTAAATAAATCTTTGAAATTAAATAAAGCATTCTGTCAACATCTGTTGAAATAAATTTCTTGCTTAAATATTTTGAGATATCTTCAAATGTATTTGAGCTTATTTTTAGATTAATATCTTGTTGTAAAAGTTGCTTCTTTTCACTTTCAAGATATGCCCCCATCCAGACAAACATTCTTATTTCATTTGGTAACCCTATACCTCTTAAGAATTGTTTTAAAACAAAAGGAAAACTTAAATATGTTTCTCTTGGTGGCATTTTATTTGCAATATAAAGAATTAATTTTCTTAATTCTCTTGGCAAAATGTTATAAAGCCCGATTACTTTGTGTACAGGAAATATTTGATATCCACCAAAAAGTTCATCTCCACCATCTCCTCCAAGACATACTTTTAATTGTTTAGAAGCAAAATTTGATAAAAAATATGTTGGTAATATTGAAGCATCAGACATTGGTTCATCTGCTAAGTTTGCAATGTTTGGAATTAATTTCAAACATTCTTTGCTATCAAATAAAAACTGATTGTGTTCACTATTTAATTCTTTTGCAAATCTCATTGCTATTTTTGATTCGTCAAAGGATTTTTCATGAAACCCAATTGAAAACGTTCTAATTTTTTCAGTCGAAACATCTGCCATGAACTTTGCAACAAGACTTGAATCAATGCCACCACTTAAAAATACACCAAGTGGAACATCGCTAAGCAGGCGTCTTTTGACTGCACCTGTAAATAACTTTTCTAATTCTTCAACTGCTTCTTCTTCTGAAATTTTAAGTTTAGGAAGATCTAAAGGTATGTCCCAGTATTGTTCTGTTTTAATATGTCCATTGTGGACAGTTAATATGTAACCTGATTCTAATTTAAAAATATTTTTAATAATACAGTGTGGTGAAGGGATATTTTCAAAACTAAGATATTTATTTAGTGCATCAATGTTTAATTCTCTGTTAATTTCTGGAATAGCTAGTAAACCTTTTAATTCTGAAGAGAAATATATTGAATTGTTTTGAAGTGCATAATATAAGGGTTTTACACCCATTCTGTCTCTTGCGAGAAATAAAAGTTTTTTGTTTTTATCCCAGATTGCAAAAGCAAACATTCCATTTAAATGATCTACGCATTTTGTGCCGTACCTTTCATAAAGATGTATTATTGCTTCATTATCAGATCTTGTTTTAAATTTATGTCCTGAGCTAATTAATTGCTCATATAATTCTGGAAAATTATAAATCTCACCATTTCCAACTAATGCAATTGAACTATCTTCATTAAAAAGTGGCTGCCTGCCAGTGCTTAAATCTATTATGCTAAGTCTTCTACTTCCTAAACTAAGACCATTACTATCGTCGTAAAAATAGCCATATTCATCTGGACCTCTGTGATAAAGAACAGTTATAGCATTTTCAAAAACACCTTTATTTACTGGATGATTTGTTACATAATTATAAATGCCAATTATTCCACACATGAGAGTAGATTATAACCTATTTAAAAAGATTTACTAAAACTCCAGCTCCTTCTTCAATAAGCACATTTACATCATGCAGACTGGTTATTTCAGAGATTCTGTTTATTATGTATGAAGGTCTTAAATAAAACTTTTTAATTGCATTATTTCTGATTCTTTCTAGTTCTTCTTGTGGTAGAAAGTGTATTTTTTCTGAGTGATGGCTCCATTCTGTACCTGGTCTAATTCCTGCAATATTAAATGAAGCAAATGTGCAATCAATATCAATTGCAAACTGAACAGTTCTCATTACATCTTCCTCTGTTTCATCTGGAAGACCGATTATAAATGTTGCAGCACGCCTTATTTTTTTTCTTTTGCAGAGATTAAAAGTATTTTTAATTTTTTCAATATCAATTCTTTTTTGTACATCTTGTAGTGTTTTTTCATTTACACTTTCAATTCCAAAAATTATTGTATGACAGCCAGCTTGTTTCATTGCATCTAATAATTCTTCATTTACTACATCAACTCTTGAAAAGCAATGCCAGGAAAACTTTAAATCTTCTTCAACTATCTTCTTACATAACTCAATTGCTCTTTTTTTATTTGCACCAAATGTTTGATCTCTAAAATATAGTTCTTTAATTTCTAATGACTTTAAATATTTTAATTCTTTAATAACATCATTTACTGGTCTTACTTTAAAACCTAAATTATCATTTCTAATTGGACAAAAGGAACAATTAAAAGCACATCCAAAATCAGTCATGATGTGTGCTGTAGGATAATTTCTTGAAAATGCGTATTTGTATTCTTTAAGCGGGAAATATTCATGCCTTGGTGTAGGAATTGAGAATTCGCCTTTTAACCTAATCGCCTTTCCACAAATTGGATCGCTCCCGTTTTTTTTGCATTTTTCAATTAAATGTAAAATCGAATCATCAGAAAAATCTAAAATGCAACCATCAAAGAAATTATTTTCTTTTAAAAATTGAGTTCCATTATCTAAGAAAACATCTCCAGTACCAATAATTTTTGTTCTTAAATTTTGAGCTTTTACTCTTCGTAAAAGCTTCTTATCTTCGTGCCATGATATTGAACCAACTAGTGCAATTAAATAATCTGGATTAATTTCAAATATTCTCTTTAAAGTTTCTTCTTCTGAATATTTTTTTATCAAGGCATCTAATACAGAAACTTCAAAGTGATTTTCTGTAAGTGTTCCACTTAAGTAAAGAAGATCCATTGGATAGTGTAAGTAACTACTCTTTGAGATGTTATTACAGTAATAATCTCTAATATATGATTCTTTTCCTGGTGGGTTAAGAAGTAAAACCTTTTCTTTCATTTAATATAAATGATAGCAAAGTTAGTGGCATTGGTAATTTAGGATGGTTACTATACGCTTTTTTAAAAAAGAGTTAAAATCTTGAAGTGAAAGCAAACATAAAATGATAAAAGAAGTCAGGACACTTGTCATACAACCACCAATTTCAGATGAAATGATGTGGGGCAGGTTTAAAAAAGGAAGCGGCTATGTACCACCACTTGGAATTATGTACATTGCAAGCTTTATGGAATCAAAAGGATTTCATGCAGATATTTTGGATTGTTTAGTTGAGAGGTATAAGATTTCAGATTTAAAAGAATATTTAAGCAAAAATAAATATGATCTTATTGGCATTACTTGCATGACTAATTCAGCACTTGATGCTTATGAATCTGTAAAAGTAGCTAGAGAAGTATGTCCTAGTGCACTTATTGTAATGGGAGGTGTTCATCCAACTGCTCTTCCGGAACAAACTCTAAAAGAAACACCAGAAACTGATTTGATAATTATAGGAGAAGGTGAACAAACTTTTGTAGATTTAGCTACTTGCTTAAAAGAAGACAAGGATTATCATTCTATCAGTGGCATTGCATATTGGTCTAAAGAAGAAAATAAAGTTAAATATACAACTCCTAGAACACCAATACCTGATTTAAATTCACTTCCATTTCCTGCATATGATAAAGTTCCAATGAAAAAATATATTCCACATGTAACTCAATACATTGATCTTCCAAACTATCCAGTTGTGTTGCAGAGAGGTTGCCCTTATCAATGTACTTATTGTGATCATGGAGCAGTGCTTGGAAGAAAAATCAGATCACTTAGTGTTGAAAGAGCAATTGAAAATATTAAATATCTTGTTAAAAATTATGGTGCAAAAGGAATTTACTTTCTAGATAGTGTTTTTACAGTAAGAAGAGATTACATTATGAAGCTTTTGCCAGAGATTGAAAAATTAAAAATTTCTTTTGCATGTAATGCACGAGCAGATCAGTTAGATCTTGAACTTCTCACTGCAATGAAAAAAGCAGGGTGCTGGATGATTCAAATTGGTATTGAATCTGGAAATATTAAATCACTTGAGTTAATTAAGAAAGCATCATACTCAAGTGCGTTTAAGCCTGATCCAAATGATCCAAATGGCAGGCCATATCTTTTAAATAAATACGAACAAGAAATTAGAAATTGTCAAAAACTTGGTATACAAGTAATGGCAAGTTATATTCTTGGACTTCCTGGTGAGACAGTTGAAGATGTAGAAACCACAATTAGATTTGCAAAAAGACTTGCTACAGAAACTGCACTTTTCTTCTTACCGGTGCCTTATCCAGGCTCCCACCTTTTAACACAAGCAAAGGAAGATGGTGGTTTGAAAGAAAATATGAGCTGGAAAGATTATAGTGCAGTAGATTACTCAAACCCTGTTTATATAAATCCAAGAATTGGAAAAGAAAAAATGCAGGAATTGTTAAAGAGGGCATTTGATGAATACTATAAACAACCAATAGTTATTTATAGAAACCTGAAGGCAATTAAGAGTTTAAAAGATATTGCTAAGTATGTGAAAGCATTTAGGGCACTGAGTGGAGTATGATTCGTACCTTATTAAAAAAAGTTGAGATGCACAAGACAGAATCCAGACATTCTGTTTTATCAACAACAGCAGAGAAATTTAAAGATTTCTATGAAACAAACTTTGCTCGTGTCAGAGCAAGCATGACAAGGAATAAGTACTATTATTCTTTAAAAGAAAGTGCTCTAGTAGAGAGAATCCCTAAAGGTTTAAAGATCCTGGAAATTGGATGTTGGACAGGCGATTTGCTTAATAAACTAAATCCTTCTTATGGAGTAGGTATTGATCTCTGTGGAAAAGCAGTTGCCCTTGCAAAAGAAAAATATACTTCAAGCAATTTTAAGTTTATTGAAGGAGATTTTTGTTCACAAGAAACAAGAAAGTTAATTGGGAATCAAAAATTTGATGTCATTGTTATAGTAAACACAATTGGGCAAATTCATGACGTGGTTTCATTTCTAAAAATTCTTCATGAGTTTTGTCATGCAAGAACAAGAATACACATTTATAGCTATAGCAGATTTTGGGAACCTTTATATTACTTAGGTGAAGTTCTTGGCCTTAAAGTAAAATCACCTGAAGAAAACTGGCTTCCCCCTGAAGAATTAAAACAAATGTTTTATCTGTCTGAACTTCAGGAGATACATAGTAGCTCCCATTTGCTTTTTCCATTTTACATTCCACTTGTCTCTAAAATTATCAACCAATTAATTGCGCATCTCCCATTTTTAGAAAATCTTTGTATGATTATTGGTTTTACTTTGCGTCCTTTTGGAGAAAAGTATACAAGCGAATTACCTAAATCTCTTTCTTGCTCTGTTATTATCCCGTCTAAGAATGAAGCAGGGCATATTAGAGATCTTGTAAAAAGACTGCCTGATTTAGGAGAGTGGAGTGAATATATTTTTATTGAGGGTAATTCTACTGACAACACAGAGGATGAAATAAGAGCTGCAATTATGGAAAACCCAGATAAACCCCTAAGATTAGTTAAACAAAAAGGAAAAGGAAAAGGTGATGCAGTCAGGCTTGGTTTTTCTAAAGCCAGTGGTGACATTCTTGCAATTCTAGATGCAGACATAACTATTGCACCAGAAGACTTACCGAGGTTTATAGAAATACTTACAGAAAATAAGGCAGAGTTTGTTAATGGTTCAAGAATGGTATATCCAATGGAAGAAAATGCAATGAGATTTTTAAATATAATTGCAAATAAATTTTTTGCTTATGCTTTTTCTTTTCTGCTTGGATGCCAAATTAGAGACACACTATGTGGAACAAAAGTTTTATGGAGAAAAGATTATGAAATGATTGCAAGAACTAGATCTTACTTTGGTGATTTTGATCCTTTTGGTGATTTTGATTTAATTTTTGGAGCTAATAGGTTACATTTAAAAATCATAGATTTCCCAGTAAGATATAGTGAAAGGACTTATGGCAAAACAAACATTTCACGATTTAAACATGGTTTGTTACTTTTACAGATGAGCTTATTTGCTTTTAGAAAAATAAAAATGGTTTGAATCTTGAATTGAATAAAAATTGAATAAAAAAATGAGTAAAATTGGATTCAATAACTTAAGAGAAGAAAGAGAGATTGAACACTTTAGTAAACTTGCAGATGAACATGGTTATACCTGGTGGGGAGGAAGAACAGAAGCAGCTAAGGTAAGGATAAAGCGAAGAGTTGAACTAGTACAAGACTTACTAAATTTAAAATCCGATAATATAATTCTCGAATGTGGATGTGGTTCAGGTGATTTTACCAGTGGAATATCAGAGATTATAAATGAAAAGACTATACTTTATGCTATTGATATATCTGAAGCTCAGATTAACCTTGCAAAAAGGTATTTGAATAAACCTAATGTTTCATTTTTATCAGTAAGTATAAGTAATCTACAATTTAAGGACAACCTTTTTGATTTTATTATTGGAAATTCTATTTTACATCATTTGAATCTAGACTTAGCTTTAAAGGAAATTAAAAGAGTTTTAAAACCTGGTGGGAAAATTCTATTTTTTGAACCTAATATGGCAAATCCTCAGGTATGGCTTTCCCTTAATATAAAACCACTAAGAAAGTGGTATCAAGCTAGTCCAGACGAAACAGCTTTTTGGAGATGGAATATAAAAAAGAAAGTAATATCTCTTGGCTTTAGAAATGTTAGTGCAGAACCATTTGATTTTATGCATCCTTTAGTTCCAATAAGATTTATTGGTTTAGTAAGAGTAATTGAATCATTCCTTGAAAAGACTTTTTTAAAAGAAATAGCTGGATCACTAATAATATATGCTGAGAAATGAAACGAAAATGAATTTTATAGATTTATTCAAAATACCTGAGCTAAAAAAAATCAAAGACTTAGATAATCCACTTACTGCAAGTGTACATAAAACTATTATTCAAGAAAAACCTTTTCTAAAAAGAATATACTTGGATTTTTATGGAGAATTTAAAAAAACTCTGACTAATTGTAAAAAGGGACTTCTTGTTGAAATTGGCAGCGGCTCAGGTTTTTTAAAGGAAGTAATTCCTGAAGTTATAACCAGCGATGTTTTTGAAGCACAAGATATAGACATGGTTTTTCCTGCAACAAAAGTGCCTTTTGAAGATAATTCTGTGAGTGCTTTTTTTTTGTTTGACACTTTGCACCATATTGACCAGCCAATTCTTTTTTTTAATGAAGCTCAAAGATGTCTTATTAATGGTGGGAGAATCGTAATGATTGAACCTTATTGTTCTTTATGGGGAAATTTTGTTTATAAGTTCCACCACGAGTCACTTGACAAAAATGCAAACTGGGAAATAAAGAAGAGAGGACGTTTAACAGATGCAAATATAGCGCTACCATGGATAATCTTTTTTCGCGATAGAAGCAAATTTGAAAAAAAATTCCCAGACTTAAAAATTAAGAGACTTGTGCCTCACACACCGTTTCGTTATCTTGTAAGCGGTGGGTTAACTTTTAGACAACTATTGCCATCTGTTTCTTATGATTTTGTAAAATGGCTTGAGATTATTTTATCTCCATTAAATAAACATATTGGTATGTTTTTAACTATAAAGCTAGAAAAGAGTACAAGACAATAACTTTAGCTAGTTTGAGTTGTTTAAAGATATAGTAGCAGCAGTTTGATTTGGGTGTTCATTTATGTGTACAGGGTGGTAAGGTACTTCAGAAATAGGATCAATAAATTTTTGAATGTAATTTAAATCTTCTGAAACAAGACACGTCGAGCTTCTCTTTTTAAAATATTCAAATTTGTGCATTTGCTTCCAGATATTTTCTAGTGAGCTTTCTCTTACATTCCCAAAAGATATAGGGTTAGTTGCACATCCATATACATCACCATATATACCGATGCATATTTTTTCTCTACCACCAGGACATTCATATCGAAGTGAGTAATTTATATTCCAATCAAAACGGACTTGGGGATATTCTTTTACGATTTGTCTTATTTCTTTCCATTCATCTTTATCCAGTACATTATATTTTTGTCTTGCCCATCTTCCACTTACAACGGCAGTAGATGCACTGACATGACATTCTTTTTCAAGAGCTAGTCGGATAATTTTTTTAACTTTTTGGACTTGTCCGTGAGAAAATATTGGAGCTATACTTACTATTAATCCCGCTTCTTTTGCCCAGTCTATACAACGCATTACTTGATCAAAATGCCCTTTATAACCTCGTATCTTGTCATTATTCTCTGCATCGATATCATCTAAACTAAAGCAAATGACAGATAATCCCGCCTTTCTCATTTCTAAAAGTTTATTCTTATCAAGCCCGATTGAATTTGTAATAAGGTTTATAATATTTCTTTTTGAGTCAAGTGCCTTGATTATTTCAAAAAAATCCTTACGTAAGGTTGCTTCTCCACCTTCAATGACTGCTGCAACAGCGCCTAGTTTTACAGCTTGTTTCCAAACATTCTTTATTTCATCTGGGCTAAGAGGTTTTTGATTATTTTTTCGATTTTTACTTGCAAAACACATTATGCATTTGGATTGGCATTCATAATTTACTACAAATTCAACAACACGCAGAACATTTTTATGCAGAATTAATGCCTTAAAATACCCAGAAAGTACTCTTGGTAAAACTGCTGGTCTTTTAAGAAGTAATCGTATATGTTGAATTGAATGCTTGATTTCTTTTAACATAGCCAGCTTTTTATTAATCTACAATAGGTTGAAAGAATTTACTAGCTGATACTAGATTTTTGGAAAAGGAGCTGCATGTTAGATGTTTGCTTTCTAAGCAAAATTGCGAATAAGTCAATAATTGTAAAGATAGCAAGCAAGAAGGGATTGGAAAGGTTTGTGAGGCATGCAAGTTGCTTCCAATTCCGCCTCTCGAAAGTATACTTCAATGAGTATATCCACCCAACTGGGAAAACCAATGAGCAGAAATTTACTAACCTTAGATTATATTGTTCAAACAGTTTTGTTAGTGATTCTGGTGTAAAAATGTTCATGTGTCTTGGCCAATAGTAACCGCCCCATGCCCCTTTTTTGCTTAATTTTCTATCGTATCCTTGTGCATTTGGTGTAGCAATTACTATGTAGCCGTTTGGTTTAAGAACACAAGAAATTTTATTTATACAACTCTTTAAATCCCATAAATGTTCTATAAGCTGCGTCATGATTATTAAATCAACACTTACACTAGATAAGTCTGCACTTTCGAAAGCACATTCACGAAGTTGGATTCCTAAATTACTTAGGTATGAATAAGTAGACTTGCTTATTGCTAAGTCAACACCTATTACAGTTATATCTTGCCTTAATTGTTTAATTAATCCAAGAACTATCCCATCACCAAAACCAATTTCCAGTATACAGCCATTTTTAGGTACTAGTCCTACAAACCTTTTTATCCTATTGAGCATTACAATTCTGGCCACATTTGAAACCAAATGATTTTTCCAAGAGTTTTTAGTATTATTTGAAACAGTATAGTAGGTTGAAGGATATAGAACTGATGCACTAGATAAAGTTGGTCTTGGATTCAAATATAGATGTCCGCAGCTTTTGCATTCCTGAAATTTAAATGTGCCTAAGACACTCTTGTACTCATAGTCTTCTCCTTCAGCAATGGTAACTGAATTATCAGAATCACATAAAGCACATTTTGTGTTCTCCAAATTGAGATTGAAATTTAGAATTTTGTTTGTCGTTTTCATATTTTTACTAAATCTAGTTCTTTCTTGTATATTGCAGTAGATATAATTTTACAAGAGCTATGGAGGTAGTAAGATCTCTAAATTGCTTACTTTCATATAATCCATTGATTCCCAGTCAATTTGTTAGTTCAGTCTTGTAAAATTAGATAGTGACAAAATTTTTAAAAAGCTATGTGTGAGTGCCAGGATTAATCGGGATATTAGTATATTTTCTTCAGTGCTATTTAATTAAGCTTTCAAAGCTGCTGAAGGTGATTAAGTCTGCTTCTTCCTTTGTTTGTAGAAATGGAGAAGCATCATTTCGAATTTTTTTATAATTCAGCTTTTTAAGCTTTCCTGAAAGAATCTCCTTCCAATTGACTTCTGTAATTGCCCAGTCTTCTTTTTCTGTCTGAATGATTGAATTATTTAAAAGTTTGATATTTGGAATTGTCTTTTTTGTCAGATACCAGAGCAGATCATAAAAATCTCTTCCCTTTGTGTATTTTCTGCACATCACAGCGTGCAGCTTTCCTGCCATCAGTGAAGGTAAATCATAGACTATTAAATTAAAGATAAACTGATTATTAACTATTTTTTCCTCAAGATTTGCTCCGCTTGGTGGATTGGTATCAATTTCAAGTTTGATTGAGAGCTTTTCATCCCTATGGTGATGAAGGTCAAAATCCTGAAGCACACCTTTAAATTTTATAAAACAGTTATTCACTGTTCCTGTTGTATATTTAAAATCTGTTTGTATGTTGTATAAGTTAAATTCCTTCTTTAAATTTTCCAGGAGGGTCAGAAAATTATATCCTTTATTTGAAATCAATGAAAAATCCAGATCTTCTGAATAACGTTTCAAATCATAAAGTATCCTTAAGCAGGTTCCTCCAATAAAAGCAATATTTAAAAATGTGTTTTTGTCTCTTAGAATCTTTAAAGTTAGTATTTGAAGGAATTCTCTCAGGATATTTATCTTTTCTTCCCTGCTTTTGGTTTTTTTGATTTTATTTTCTATTATCTCAAGCATTTTATAGACTCCTATATTTCCCCTTGCTGTAATGTCTCTTAAGCAGTTTTATTACCCTTTTTAATTTACTGCTTTCAAATTTCTTCATATATCCTTCTAACTTTTTCCAAGAAATACTTTCTAGATTTTGAAATCTGTAATGATGAAAATCTTCCCCTGTCTCTTTAAATGAACTGAGATTAATATAAATAAAATCTAATATAGCTTTTTCTCTAACAGCGTAGAGAATATTTTGACCTTGATGACTAATAAGGTTATATCCAGAGAACAGTTCATTTTTGATTTTGGTATAGCTGAACTGCCCAAATTTGTTTTTAAATCTTGCTGTTTTTCTGGATGTAATAGAAGTTATAACCTTTACAGTCTCAGGTATTATTTCATATTCATAAAGTGCATACTCTAAACTTATATATGATGGAGTATACATTTTATTTGCTATGTAGAGAGATGAGATCTTTTCTTTAAAGTACAAGTCATTAATAATGTACATTCCTTTTCTGAGGTCTATCAGCCATTCTTTTTTTTTCCATTCTGAGATTTGTCTCCTGAAGTAAGATGGGTTCTGCATTAAATTAATTGACTGGCTGTCAATAATCAAACAATCTTTAAATTTTTCTTTTAGTTCTTTAAAGTTCATTTCTGTAAATTACATAAAAGTGTAATATATAGAAATATGATATCATATTTTTTATAGAAGGTTCAACTTTTGCTCCGTTTATTTAGGCTTTGTTTTGAAGAAAGAAGACTAGTGACAAAATTTTTAAAAAGCTATGTGTGGGTGCCAGGGTTAATAGGGATATTAGTATATTTTCAAAGTATTTGGTATGAAAGTGCCTGGGGAGATGATCAGCTTACTATCAGTCCTATCTCGAAAGATTTTAGTCTAATGTTAAAAAATTTTTATGACAATAGCAGTGTTCCAGGATTACATTTTTGTCCGCTATATTTTTTCCAGTGCTATTTAATTAATTTTATTTTTGGCAAGAATGCATTTCCACTTGGTTTTCATTTATATTCTATTATTTTACATGCTATCTCTTGTATTCTTGCCACAGTGATTTTTTATAAAATAACCAGGAACAAAATAGTTTCAATAATTGCAATTAGTCTCTGGACAGTACATCCATTGAATGTGGAAATAATAACAAGACTTGGTTGTGGACCAGCACAACTTGCAAGTGGTACTTTTTGTCTGGCTTTTATGTTTTGTGTCTTAAAGATTAAAGAGGTCAAGCATATAACAGCAAAGGTTGGCTTAATTATTTTTAGTATTTTATTTTTTTTATTCTCTATGACTACACATGAGCAATATATTTTCTTCCCGTTTGTTGCATTGTTGGTTTGTTTTTATCTTGAGGGTAAAAAGATATTTCAGAACAGAAAATATATAATCCAGTTAATTCTCCCTTTAGTAATAATTTATCCAATATATTTAGTTTGGAGATATTTTGCATGTGGAGGAACATTATATGAAACATCAGATGAATTAATAAAGTGGACAGAAGTTGGATCTTTAAAAGATATTCTTTTTAGAGCTTTTTGGCTTGCTCCTCAGTTAATTGTTCATTATTTTAGATTATTTTTCTTTCCTGATTTTTTAGCTGAGTCACAAGCAGACTGGTTTAAGGTAGGCGGATCTGTATTGAACCTATACAGTATTTTCTGTCAGGTGATCATAACTACGATACTAGTCAGCGGAGTATTTTTATACAAAAAGGTTCCCTTATATTCAATTGGAGTTTTTTGGTTTTTTATCACAATGATACCAGTGGTCCAGGTAGTACCTCTGTATGTAATGATAGATGAACATTATTGTTATGTAAGTGTGATAGGGATAATGCTTATGGTTTATAGCGTGTTAGAAAAATATTTGAACAAGGTAAAAGCTTGGATATTAGTAGCAATATTTGGGATAATATTTGGATTACTTTTATGGAGAACAGAGTTATATATTTCTACGGTGAAAGATAAGCTAACTCATCTTATATATCTTGCAAAAGAAGCACCTCCCTGGCTTAAGGTACAGCAAATAGCTTTAGCCTTAGTACAAGCAAAAGAAGAAAATAGAATTAATGAACTTCCTGACTGGTTAACTAGTAGAGCTATACAAGAAGGATTTCATACATGGCTTAGTATGTATTTAAATATGCAACCGGATCTCTCTTTAAAATATGGACCTATGCAAGTTAGCTATAACTATGCTTTCTACAGAAGTCTTTTACGGTATCTTTGTTATAATAATGCTTTTAAAGATGTGAATATCTTAATTGATCAGTCTTTAAAAGTAAAAAATAATTGGTTTGGTTTCTATCAACTTTCAAAATTTCTCTTAGAGATTGGTTACTATGAAAAAGCTTGGCATTCATTAGTTAAAGCAATAAACTTAAATCCTCAGCTTAAAGTTCCTTATAGTATAGATTTTATAGAGATTGTAAAAAAAACCAACAAATTCAATGAAGCAGAGAACATAGTTAAAAACTATATAAATATAAAACCTAAATCTTCTCATCCGTATCTTTTTGCAGGATTATTTTATAAAGAGTTTGGGAAAACAAAAGAAGCTCTGTCTTGTTTTAAAAAAGGAATATCAAAAGATAAAATTGTTAGCATTAATGATACTGGTTTATATTTTGTGGCAGCTGACTTATTTATTAAAAGTCACAGGTTTAATCTAGCAAGGGAAACTTTTAAAATAATTAGTTCCATTAATCCTTTTGATAAGAGGCCACGTAAAATGTTATTAATTGTTAGAAATCTTGAAAAGAAGTACAATTATCAAAATAAAACTAAAAATTAAATGGAAAAGATTTCTCAAAAATTCTTTTATTGGCTTCCAGTTGTAATAACCTTAGCTGTATATTCTCAAACCATCTTTTTTGGAACACCATGGAATGACGATAATACAGTAATTTCTCCGCCTGCTAGAGATTTTCATTTAATGTTAAAGAGCTTTTATCAAAATGTACCTGGTCTTCACTTTACTCCTGTGTATTATTTTCAGGCATTTATTATTAATAAAATATTTGGTGTAAATGCTTATCCATTTGGATTTCATTTATATAATCTTTTTCTTCATCTAATTTCTTGTATATTTGCAACTGCGGTATGCTTTAAATTATTCTCGAATAAGCTTTTATCAGCTACTCTTGTATCTTTGTGGACTGTTCATCCATTAAATGTAGAAGCTATATCAAG
Source organism: Candidatus Melainabacteria bacterium (assembly GCA_016193285.1). NCBI lineage: Bacteria > Bacillati > Candidatus Melainabacteria > Candidatus Melainabacteria bacterium. The sequence continues at coordinate 55,233 of JACPSL010000029.1, read as the reverse complement.
GATTGGAGTAGGTCCGGGACATGTGGCTGCTGGTACTTTTTGCTTAATTTTTATTTATTGTTTCTTAAAAGCTCTTGATAGCCGGCTTTGTATACAAAAAATACTGTTTCTTATTTCTGGTTTATTATTTTTCCTGGCTTCTATAACATCTTGTGAACAGTTTTTCTTTTTTCCATTTGTTTTGTTTCTCATTTGTATATTTTTATATGGTTTTAAATTTCTTATAAAAAAGGAAAATGTATTTTGGATTATTCTGCCTCTTTGTGAAATTTATTTTATTTATTTTTTATGGAGGTATTATGCTTGTGCTGGAAATGTCTTTGAAACTTCTTGTGAGCTTACAAAATGGAGTGAATTCGGTACTCTAAGAGATGCTTTATTTAGGGCTTTTTGGCTTGCCCCACAATTATTGGTTTACTATTTGAAGCTGTTTTTTTATCCTGATTTTCTTTCTGATGTGCAGGCTGAGTGGTTTAAGATTGGAAATTCTTTGTTTAGTTTCTATAGTTTGTTTTGCCAGGTTTTAGTATTTGGATTAATTTTAGTTTGTATATTTTGGTTTAAGAAAATCCCACTATTTTCGATTGGTGTTTTTTGGTTTCTTTTTTCAATGATTCTTATTGCCCAAATAATTCCTCTTTTTGTAATAGTTGATCAATATTATTGTTATTTTTCTATTCTTGGTATTTTTATTTCTTTGTTTGCAGTTATTGCTAAGCTTAATCAAAAGATTTTACTTGTGATTCTTTTATTAATTTTTTCTTTGCTAAGCTTTAGAACAATAATTTATTTGCAAAGTAACAAAGATACTTTTTCTTATTTTATCTCTTTGTATAAACACTCACCTCAGGAGACTAAAGTCTTACATTTGTTTGATGCACTTGCATATGCTGAAATGCAAAACAAATTAAAAGAATTGCCAAGTGATATTAATTATGAAAACTTTAATTATGAGGTTGATGCTTGGCTCAAAAAGTATTTAGATAAACCGATTGATTTGAGTCATAAATTTGGTCCTATTCAATATGCTCCTAATTATATTCTTTATAAGCTTTTATCTTTAAATCTTCATCATAGAGGCAAAAAAGATGAATTAAATAAGTTAATAAAACACGAGCTAAAAGTAAAGGATAATTGGCTTGGATGGCAACAACATGCAGATTTTTTAAGATATGTTAAAGAGTGGAGCCCAGCTTGGTATTCAATTAATAGGGCAATAGATCTAAATTCTGTTCATTACATACTTTATGATTCTAACTTTTCAGAAATCGCATTTAATGCTGGACGATTTAACGAGGCTGAAAAACTAATAAAAAATTTCATACTACTAAAATCCAATTGTTCTTATCCTTATCTTTGTGCAGGAGTGTTTTATAAAACATTTAGTAAGGATCTGGAAGCTTTAAATTATTATGAACAAGCACTTTTGCCTGAGAAAGTAATAAGCATTAACTATAAAAATATGTATATTGAAGCTGGTAGATTTTTGGTAACCAAGAAAAGGTATGACTTAGCTGCAAAGGCTTTTAGTATTGTTATTTCATTTGATCCTTAGCCCTTCCAATTCTTTTTTTAAAATATGGGCAAAAGTTCTAGTTTCATGGTTTCCGGGAACCTTATATAAAATTATATTTTTCCCAAATACTCTTCCCCATTTATAATATTCTTCAACTTGTTCTGGTGGAGCAGTTATATCTTCTGAGTTTGCAATTAAAACAATTTTAGCTTTGTCAGGTAAGGATTTAATATAGGTTATCGGGGAAGATTTTTTTGGAAGTGAACCATCAGGATCCTCATATATAAAATGCTTGTAAAGTCCATCTCTGAGCTTAGTATTCTTAGTATTCTTTAAGGTGTACACATAATCAGTAATTGGCAAGTAAACTAAAACACCTGTAATTTTATTTTTAATTTCTTCCTGTGCCAAGCTTGCAATATTTAATGCTAGTGATGAGCCAGCCGAACCCCCCACCAAATAGATGTTTTTAATATTATGAATCTTTAAAAGTTGCATTATATTTTCTAAAACACTTTGTGTAACTTTTGGTGAACCAAAATGGGTTTTTGGGTTTGTATCTATAGAAGCAAATATTATGTTTTTTCTGTAGGTGTTTGAAAAGTGTCCATCTTCAGGTAGAAGTTCAAGACCGCCGCCTAGATATTTTGTTAGCAAGTAAACACTGCTTAGTCCCCAGCCGGGGAAAAATAAAACAAGATCGCTCTTGTTTTCTATACTTAAATTTTCTAAATCTGTATAAATTAATATTCTATTTGAGCTGGTAGTTTTTACCTTAGTTGGTTTGAGTATTTTACTTATCTCTTTTTTATATAAATTAGTAGCTTCAATATTATCACTTGCTTTTAACAACTGAATGTTTTTGTGTTTCTTCTTTGCTTCTATATAAAATTCCCCTATTTGTTTATTTTTTTTAACCTGGGTTATTATTTTGATTTTTGTTTTTGGTGGAATCAAATTTGTTTCTGTAGAATTAATTAGTGGTGAAATAAACACTATATCTTTTATTTTACTTTTGATTTCATTACTAGCTTTAGCTACAATATTTAAAGTAAGCGATGCACCACTAGACTTGGCAAGTAAAATTATGTTTTTAATTTGATAAAGCTTGTTTAACTTGTTTATATTGTCAATTATTTTAGATATGTGTTCAGGACTTTTATAATTTTCTTTTGTACCTGAATCAAATGAAACAAATATCACATCATCTCTGTATTTATTTTCTAGATAATATTTAGCTGTCTGTGACTCATGAGAAAGTTCAAGACCTCCTTGTGAAAATTTGGATAAAAGTGATTTGCTGCTATTCCCGTATCCAGGCAAGAAAAGAACAAGATCAACTTCTTTATTTTGATTATAATTTTTAAAGCTTGCGTATAATAAGATATTGTTTTCATTAGGAACTGCTCCTGATTTTGCAGCGTTAAAAAAAAACATTATGATAATGCTGAGTATCATGTAAGCCTTGTTACTTATTACTTTTTTAATCATCTAAAAGTCCTGGAGCTACTTTTATAGCCTCTTTCATAAGAGTTAATGCAAGCTTATAATTCCCATTATCGTAATAGATCTTAGCTAATTCAAAATATGACAGAGGATTATAAGGATCTATTTTAGCGATTATTTTACAAGTATCTTTTATAGCAGCAACATCATTTTTTTCTTTAAAAAAATCTATTGCTTGTAGAAATAAAGAGATATCATCTATGCATGACTTTTTATTGATATGGATTGCTTGTTTTAAAAAAGAATCTGCTGCATCTTTAGCAAGTGTATTATAACTATAAAATAATCCTGTGCATAAATATGGATGTGCGTATTCAGACTTTAATTTTAAGTAATTTTGTAAAAGTATTTCAGCTTCATGAAAATTTTGTGTACCATATGCAGTCTTTACAAAAATTGCTTCGTATAAAGATCTAAACCCTGGGTTTAATTTGATTGCTTCTTTTAGCTGTAGCCAGGCTTCTGTAATGTAATTATTGTTTACTAGAACAACAGAGTCCAGAAAAAATCCTATATAGTTGTTTTTGATTAAACTAGCCTTAGCTCTAATTTTATTAAGTTCTGAGTATCTCTTATTTTCAAGTAAATAGCTACTAATAACATTTAAAGTATCGTAGTAAACCAGATCTTGTATTGGTCCAAATCTTGCAGCTAGTGTTACTTTTTTGTCAATATTTTCTTTTAGCCAGTTTTCAACAGAACTTTTAATTGCAGTATAGTTAACCCAAGCTGGTAACATATCATTTTGTCTTAGATTATCTGCAGTTAAAATAAGCTTTATAAGAAAGAAAGGCTTACAGATTTTTGGCGCATACTTTACTTCTGCTGTTAGATATGAAACTGGAGATTTAAAGATATTAATATAGGAACTTGTTCTCCCAAATAATATTAGACACAATGTGATACTAAGAATCATCAACAATTTTTTATTTAAAAAAATAAATAAGCTAAATGATGCAATTACTAGTCCTAAGCCTGGCATATAGATATAGGTGCTATCTACAATATGAGCAAGTGGTATTACCTGCAGCACAGGAAAGAATGTAATAAAGAACCAAAATATTCCTAAAGTAAATAAGGGAAGTTTCTTTATTAAAAGGCAACTTCCAATAATTAAAACCAAACAAATAATTTGACAAAGTATTGGATATAAGCTAAATACATTGTCTCCAACTTTGTAAAAAGCTATTTGACTTTCAGTATTAAAGTTTGGAAAGAAAAAAAGTTTTATATAGTGTACTAAAAGTTGTGGAAGAAGCCATAGAAGTCTAAATAATATGTCTTTTAGATGACCAATATTTGACCATCGGATAAAAGTTTCTGAATTTTCCCAAATACTATTTCCACATGATAGATATTTCCATAAATAGTAAAGAATTACAACTAGTGATGTAATTGAAAAAAGAAAATATAATTTATTTTTACTTATGGGTTGTTCTTTTGGAAATAAAATAATGACAAAGAAAAGGATAATTGGTAACAGAAATAACTGCTCATGTGATCCCAAAGATAGAAAAAAAAATAAAGAACCAATTACTAAATCCCTCTTTTGATTTCGTCTGTAAAATCTAAGTGAATAGTAAATAAATAATAATCCAAAAGTAGTGCTTGCTAATACTCCGGGAGCATTTTCTATGAATGCTATTGTTTTTATGTTTAGTGGATGACATATCCAGATTAAACTTATTCCAACGGATAGTAAATTGTTTTTAGTGATCTCTTGTAGTATTAAAGTTATTACTATGCCTGAGATACATAACAATATTATGCTGTATAAATGAAAGACTAAATTAGCATTTTGAATGCCAAAAATATTATTTATGAGGCATGATTGAAAATAATAAAAAGGGGCAAATATTTGCTCTGGAAACTTATAAAAAAGACTTTTTAAGAGCAGGATAAAATTTCTTGAATATGGCTGCGAAGGATCAATATTGGCAGTTACGGCAAGAGCGTTAAATAAAATTGGGTAATATAAGCAAATTGCTATAAATGCAGGAACCCATAAGTAGAGATTAAAAGCAGTTATTTTTGATGTAATTTTGTTATTTAGCATTGTTAATATAGATTGTTTCTTAATATTATAGCGTTTGTGTTTTAATTTACTTGATGAGGCCACTGGTTAAATCAGAACATTTAGTAGCAGCTTATAAGCCTGAGCAAATAATATCTAATAGATTTTTTCTTGAAGATACACACTGGTTTTATAGAGGGGTAAGAACTATTTTAAAAAATAATTTTGAAAAAATTTTAAGAGACTATGGGAATAACAAAGTTGGTGATACTATCTGTATTTTAGATGTAGGGTGTGGATCAGGTGCGACTTTAAAACTGTTAGAGCATTATGGCAAAGTTCATGGTATTGATATTTCGGAACTCGCAATTCAATATTCTAAAAAGAGAAACTTAAAAAACTTACAAGTCGGGTCGGCAGAAGATCTTCCATATAGTGATAATTCTTTTGATTTTGTTTTTTCTGTTCAAGTTTTTTGTAATATTCCAGGCTCTGATTTGAAAGCATGGAGAGAAGTTAGAAGAGTTTTAAAACCAGGCGGATACTTTTTTTCTTTGTTGCCTGCTTATAATTTTTTATTTAGTCCTCATGACATAGCTGCCGGGTCTTTTAGAAGATATGATAAGGCTTATATATTGAACGCTTCAAAGAAATCAGGCTTAAGAGTTACAAAGATTAGTTTTTACAATACACTGCTTTTCCCCTTAATTTTTATTTTAAGGCTGTTATCTAAGTTTTTATGCAAACAGCCTAAATCAGACTTAAATAATGAATTACCAATTTTAAATTTTATTCTTTCAGGCCTAATGTATTTAGAGGTAGCTTTGTCAGATATAATTAACTATCCTTTTGGGTTATCTATATTATCGATTCATAAGAAGGGTTAATTAGGATTTAATTATTTACATGGGACGATTTGTATTAGTTGTTGCATTGTTATTTTATGTTTTAGTGAAATTACCTTTTGATTTGTCAGTAGTTTGTAGTAGCGGCAATGAGGGATTTTATTTTGTATATGGCCAAAAGCTTTTAGAAGGCAGGCATTTATATACTGACATTTTGTCTGTTCGGGGTCCATTTTTTATTTTAATTTATGCAGTTCTTGTAAAACTGTTTGGATTTAATACGAATGCTTTAGTTGCACTGCATTTTTTTCATACAGTTGTAATTTTTCTAACTAGTAATTTAATTTATTTTATCTTAAAGAAACTGTCGTTAAATCCTCTTGTTTCAGCAATTGGAGTATTTCTTTGGGTCCTTTTGCAATTAAGCTCAAATGGTCTTTGGGGATCACAACTAGAACTAGAATCTTCATTGTCGTTTGAAGCTGAATATCTTTGTAATTTGTTTTCTTTATCCTCGATTTTTTGTCTTCTGGCTGCTTTTGAAAAACCAGAAAGGAGAAAATTCAATGTTTTACTTTCCGTTATTGCATCATTTGTGTCTTTTTCATCAGCTATGTTTAAAGCAAGTGGTTTAGTGATTGTATTGGCTACATTTTTGTGGGTTGGTTACTTGTTTTTATTTGCAAAAGATGTATTTAGAGTCAATCGATTAACTGTTTGTTCTTATATATTTGGAATCATTGTCTTCTTTTTAGTTTTTTCTATTGGAATTTATAACTACAATGGTAACTTTAATTCTTTTTTCGATAGCTATTTCTTGTTTGGGAATTACTCAATTGAAGGGAGGCGAGGATGTAGTTTACTGATAAGAATACTAAAATTTATGTTTAGGCATACGGATTCAATAAGTAATTTCATTTTATTTTTTATTTCTTTTTTGTTTTTAATATGGGGTTTATTGAGCCAATTTTTTATTGGTGAAAAAATATTTAATAGACATGCCAAGGTATTTTTGGTACTTATAAGTGCTTGGGGTATAGGAAATATTTGCTCTGTTATTGTAAGTGGCAATTATGCTTCTTATTATTATGTTTTAGTTTGGCCTTCTATTGCAATCCTTTTGGTGACTGGGTTTCAGTATTTGACTATAAAATTTGGTTTTTTAAATCTGCCTCTCAGTAGATATTTATTAGCTGTATTTTTAATATTATTTTTTATTTGCAGATTTTCTCAACTTTATCCTGCTTACACTGGTATGGCAAAAGAACACTTGAGTCTAAGTTTTTTTAACCAGCCGCAATCATTTCAGGATCCTGTCTTATCTTATGACCCAAATAAAAATAAAAGGTCTCCAGTATTGCAGATGGCAGATAGAATAAATAACTATCTTCCAAATAAAAATGACTCATTTTATATTTTTGCTTTTGCACAGGGACATCAATCATTTGGCCCTCCTATTTATATTTATGTAAAAAGGCCTTGTACGTCTGCTATAACTTCTGACTGGCTTCATTATGAAAAATTTTTAAATACTACAATCCCTATACTTACTAAACAACTATATGAAACACCACCTAAGATACTTATTATTCCAAGAGTTGCACATCTAGGACTGTGGCAAGTAAGATTATTAAAGCCATTCTTTGTAGTGTTAAATGATTTTATAAGTAAGAATTATCATTTGAAAGATTCTGTTAGTTATATCTGTTATGGCTTAAAAGAGCCTGATGTATATGATGTGTTTGAGAGGAACTAATATATAAGTGATTCTTTTATGATCTTTGGATAGGTCTTTGGATTAAAAATCATACTTGCAAAGAGCGCACATTCAAATGAGCAGTGACAGTTTACTCCTTTTATAAAATTTAATACCTTTTGTGTTTTTTCATTGTTTAAAAGCTTGCTTATATCCAGATCATAATCTTTGATATTTCCTAAGCAGAAATTATCTCCTATAGCTCCTGCATGTATTATGTCTATTATCTCGCAAGGATACACGTCCCCATTTTGATAAACAATTAATAATTTTTTGCCAGCAAGACAAGGATAAATCTCTTTATCTTCTTTTATAGTTTTTGCAAGAGTTGTCATCATTACTTTGCTCATGCTCTTAAACACATTTGCAAACTCATAGTTTTTTATCCTTTGAGGAAAGCTTTTTATATATTCAGTCATTTCTATGTAAGTATCTATGGGTACTTCTCTAGCATCAGGTTCTTTAGGATTTCCTCTGCATAAAAGGATAGTTGATTTATCAAAATTCCAATTAGTCATTAAATCTTTAATGTTGTCTTTCATGTTATTAACATTTAAGGAAGAAAGTGTAGAACATGAAGTAACGATTAGATTTGGGAATTCTTTTTTTAACTTTATTAGTTCACTATAAGTTTGCTTTAATTTTTTATATCCTCCTGGTACTTTTCTAATGTGATCATGCATTTCTTCGGTCCCATCTATGGAAATAGCAATCTCAACTCTGGCTTCCGGAGCATTTTTTAAAACCTCTTTTACCATAGGGATTTGCTTATCAGGTAGATATCCATTTGTTGGAATTGCAAAAAACATTGCGCCTGAATTCTTATAATAAGCACGAACAATCTCTGGTAGTTCGTCTCTTAAAAATGGTTCACCACCTGTTAAAGTTACCTGGATTAAGTTTTTAAAACTCCTAGATAGTTTTTCTATTTGATCAAATGACAATTCTTTTGATTTATCATGTGTTTCTATTGGCTCCCAGTAAAAACACATTCTGCATCTGGCATTGCATACAGCTGTAACATAAAAAATAATATAGTTTGGTGTATATGGATTTAATAAAGCATTAGCTAGCTTTGTAGTAAACTTTGGAATTTTATTAAGAGTGCTCATTAATTTTTATCTTTTAAGAATATATTTAATTACTGAGAAAAACATAGTTAAACAAATAACTATTGAACTAACATAGTGAAAAAAGATGCCTAGTAGAAAATATTTAATCCCTTTTTTTTGAAAACAAAAAATAAAAAACTTTAAATTTACAAGCAGATATAAAATAGTAGTAATTAAAAATATTGATAATAGATTCTTGTTAATTAAAGCTGGTATTAAACTTGCAAAACTTAGGATTCCTAAAAGTCTTGATATGGCTTCATTGCTAGAAGTAGCTCCACTAGTGTCAAACTTTTTATTTTTTACAAATAATGGAAACCATTTCATTCCTCTATCAATGTAATTTCTAGTATTTTTTATAAAACCAGGAAAGTGGTGATAAACTTCAAGCATTGGTTCATGAAGAAGTTTATATTTTTTTGCTATTCTATAACCAAGTTCATAATCTTCTACATCAGCACCTTTATATAATTCACTGAATCCACCTGCTTCAAGTAAGATTTGCTTTTTAATTGTACATGCATAAGTAACAAGAAAATTTACCTCAGTGCTTTCATTAGAGCCTCTATACCAGAAATGATTTATAAGTGCTTTATAGCTAGGGAATGATCCTGGGTTAGCTGCTTCCCAATGATAATGCCCTTGTAAGCCTGCAATGTCTGGATAATTTTTATGTCTTTTTTCTACAGCCTCAATTGCAACTGGTGTAAGGATTACATCAGAGTCTAGAAATAATATTATCTCTTTGTTAGCTACTTCTACACCTATATTTCTGGCTTTTGACGGACCAGAATTTTTATTTAATTTAATAGTTTTAATCCATGGATAATTATTTAAAACAATATTTATAGAGCCATCAACAGAACAATCATCTACAATAATTACTTCATATGGCTTTTTAATAGACTCCTCAATTGATTTAATTAGCTTTGTAATTGTTTTTAAGCTATTAAAGGATGGTATTACTATTGATATTTCGCTGGTAGGATTAAGTACTAAGCCTTTGTTGAGTTCAGTAAATCCCTTATCTATAAGTAAATTGCTTGCTATTGCCATAAGTATTTCAATTATAATAGAAAGTATGAAAGAGGATAAAAGCAAAAAAAACTATTTTGCTCATAAGACAGCACAGGTTGAGTCAAATTATGTAGGAAAAGGCTCAAGGATATGGGCATATGTACATATTATGAAGGGTGCAAAGGTAGGATCTAACTGCAATATTGGACACGGAGCTTTCTTGGAATCTGGTTCAAAAATTGGGAATAATGTAATCGTTAAAAACGGTGTATCTATATGGGATGGAGTAAGTATTGAAGATGATGTGTTTATTGGTCCTAGTGTAGCTTTTACTAATGATTTAAGACCGAGGGTAAAAAAAATTAAGCCAAATTTTAAAGCAATTAAAACTAAAATAAAAAAAGGAGCAACTCTTGGAGCAAACTGTACGATTTTACCAGGATTAACTATTGGAAGATATTCTATGATTGGAGCTGGTGCAGTGGTAACAGAAAATGTTCCTGATTTTGCGCTAGTAGTTGGTTCTCCAGCTACAGTTGTTTCTTATATTTGTGTTTGTTCTTATAGTTTAAAAGAAGAACCTAAATATTTTGTTTGTAAAAAATGTCATAGAAAATATTTGAAGTTAGAAAAAGGAGTTAAACTAAAATCCTAATTTATCTTCCTATCCCAAAATATTTAATTCCTGCTGATTCTACAGTCTTTTTATCAAAGGAATTTCTTCCATCAATGAAAACTTTACAGCCACTTTCTTTTAACTTGTACCAATTTATATTTTTATAACATGAATGGTTGGTTACAAGAAATACAAGAGGGGTCTTAGCTAAATAAATGTCTTCAACCGGATTAAACTTTCTGGTTTTTAATTCTTCTTGTGAAAAAAGTGGATCATGTAAAAAAACTTTATAATTTTTTTCTTTAAGTTTTTTATCAAGCAAATAAGTACTGCTTAGAGTATCTTCTTTTACATCAGGTCTAAAACCTAGACCAAGTATAAGTGCTTTTTTATCATTAATTTCAGCATCGACTAAATCAACGGTATAACTAGCCATTATGTCATTTATTCTTCTGCTTTCTTTTGCAAGAGAAAAGTCAAGCCCAACTTTATCAAATGAATTAATAAGGAAATAAGGGTAGACAGGTGTACAATGCCCGCCTACACCGATTCCAGGATAGAGTAAATTAGCCTCGCCGTCAGTATTTGCAAGTTCTATTACTTCTTTAGTATCTATGCCTGCTATTTTTGCAAATTGTGCAAGTTGATTTGATAAAGCAATATTTATATCTCTATAAACCATTCCGGCAAGCTTTATCATCTCACTAGTTTCAATAGAGCTTGTTTGTATTAGTAAGTCTTGTGGGAAAAAATAACTATATGCCTCAATACCATTTTTTGCAGCTTCGTTATTAATTCCACCTATAATTTTTGGATTTTGTAGAAGCTGTTTTAGCATAGTTCCACTTTTAACTCTTTCCGGACTGTATATAAGATAAAAATCAACCCCATGTTTTTTATGAGCTTTTTCTAGTAAGGGTAAAATTTTATTCCTTGAAAATCCAACTGGTATAGTAGTTTCAACTGAGATTATTGTTTTGTTGGTTAAAAATGGAGCAATTTCTTTTATGCAATTTAGGAAAGGGGTTTCATTGATGTTTTTTTCAATATCAATTAGTAATGGTATACAAATAATCATTAGAGATGAGTTTTGAATCTCTTTAAAATCTGAAGAAGCCATTAGTTTTTTGCTTTTTAAAGCATTAGTGATTATTTCTTTTACATCAGGTTCATTCGACTCAAAATTAAATTCTAAAAGTGAATTAATAAGTTTAGTGTTAGTATCTATTACAACAACAGGTAAATTATTTCTTAGTATGTTTGCAGCTACTGCTTGCCCTATTTTCCCAAATCCAATTACACTAATTTTTTTAAATTGCATTTTGTTTAAACCACATTAATGTTTTTTGTAAACCCTCTCTCAAAGAGACTTTAGGACTCCAATTATACAATTTTTGAAACTTGTGTATATTAGGTGATCTTTCCTTTATTTCTGGATATTTCATCAGCTCAAATTTTATATTTTCTTTTTCATTTAACTTTTTTCCATTAAAGGATACTTGTAGGACTAGTCTAGCAAGTTCAATGTTTGAAAGGGTTTCTTTAGGATTGCCAATATTAAAAGTTTCTACTGTGCTAGGCATGTTTTTTATTACTAACATTATTGCACTAATAAAATCATCTATGTAACACCAGCTTCTTATTGCTTTCCCGTCCCCTTCAAGTATTAATTTTTTGTTAGATACTATATTCTTACAAAAACTACTTATGGCTCCTTCACCTGTTTGTTTTGGGCCATAAATGTTAAAAGGTCTGATTATGGTTCCTGACCACTTGTATTCTTCTGCATATGTGGAAATAAGAAATTCCCCACCAATTTTACTTCCTGCATAACTCCATCGCCTGTGTTTTGGTGGTCCAATATTAAAATACGAATCTTCGCTTACATCTTTAGCATTAGGGCCAAAAACCTCACTTGTAGAGAAGTCTATAAGTTTATTAGTTTTGTTTTTTACCATTGCTTCTAAAATATTGTAGGTTCCAATTAAATTTGTTTTAAATGTTAAGTAAGGAAACTTGTGATAATTACTTACACCTGCAATTGCAGCAGCATGGATAATCAGATCATGTCCTTTCATCCTCTTTTCAACCAGCTCCTTATTAAGAATATTACCTTTTATAAAAGTTACTAGATTGCTTTTTAAAATATCAGTGTATTTGATGGAGTTTCTATGGAGATTATCAAACACTGTGACTTTAAAATTATTTTTAATTAATTCTTCCACCAAATGAGAACCAATAAAACCTGCACCACCTGTTATAAAAATATTTTTAATTTGCTTTTTCAAATTATTCTCCTAGTGTAAGTTGTATGAGCTTCTCTTTTTTTTCTTTTAAATGATTACTTACATTAGCTGCAGTTGTAATCCAACAAGTGTTATCACTTGTTATGTGTTCCAAAAATTCTTTATATACTGATAGCATTTCCTTATTTCCTGAAAACCCTTGATCTGGGTGAGTTAGAAGAACAATTAAGCAACTCTTTGATTTTAACCAGTTGTATTTATTAATCCAGAAACTTAAAATTTCTTTTGGTTTTAATCTTATTGCAATAGCTTCTCCATCCCGAAGTAGTGAAGTCGGCATTATTAGCAAATTATCTAAATAAAATGGTAATGAGGTTCTGCAACCATCTCCAGAAAATGGGAATAAATAACTAAAGTCTATAACGCTCATATCGTAAGAGAAATACTCTTTAATTGTGTGATAAAAGTTTTTTGATCTTAAGAATCCTGGAGATCTAATGCCTTTCACAGAATATTTATTTATAAAATCTTTTGATAACTCAAGTCTCTTTCTTATCTCATCTTTTGAAAGCATAGTAAGTCTTCCATCGTGATTATAATCATGAAGTGCAATCTCAAATCCTTCTTTTTGTAATTCCTTTAAAAACGGATGATTTAATTCATATAGGTGTGTAACCCAAAAGTTGGTTGATGTTACTCCTAGTTTCTTTTCAATCAGGGTAAAGTTTTTTAAAAACTCTTGTCCAAATTTTGAATCGATGTCGTGAGTTGAAATAAAAGCACATGTTTTACCTGAAGGCCAGATGTTGTCTGGCTTATAGATTGATTTATAGTCAATTGAATTAGTTAATTCAAAATCATTAATCAATCTTTTTTGTTTGAAGTTAGTGATACCAAGAAGTCTTCTTATAATACTTCTTAGATTAGGTGGTAAAAAGGTTTGATAGTTAAAACCTTTAATAAACTTAAGCTTATTATAATTACCTTCAAGTGATGAAAGAATTAAATTTTCATCTTCTTTAGAAAGTCTGTACTTTGTCTCTAACATAATGACTTGTATTTGTTGTTTCCTCTTGTATAAAAAACAAAGGCCTATTCTTTACTTCGTCAGATACCCTCCAGATGTATTCACCAAGTATCCCAAGCATTAAGAATTGAATACCATGAAATATGAACAATAAAATTATTATTGTTGTCCATCCTGGTACTTTTACTCCCACAACTAACCAGCACCATAGTGTGTACAATACTCCTAATATACTAAGTACAAATGTAATTATCCCTACTAAACTCATAAATCTTACAGGGAAATAAGAAAATGAAAGAAAAGTATCAAGTCCTGCTTTTATAAGCTTGCTTGTGGTCCAGCCAGAATTACCTCTTTGTCTTTTTAATCTTTCATATTCAATGTATTCTTGTTTAAAACCCTGATATGCAATTAAACCAAATGTAATTCTATTATGCTCTGGATGCTTGTTTAAATTATCAATTATTTTTCTGTCGATTAAGCAAAAAGATCCAGTGCCCATAGTCGGATAGGTTTTAATAGCATATTTCTTAACCAGTGTATAAAAGACTTTATTTATGCAACTTCTTAAAAAACTTGTTTCGTATTTTGTTCTTTTTCCCCAGACAATTTGTGAACCCTTAAGCCATTTTTTAACAAAGTCAATAATTAACTCTGGTGGATCTTGGAGATCACAAGCAATAATTACTGCAGCATCACCAGTAGCTTTTAAAAGACCAGCACAAATAGCAGTATGACTGCCATAGTTTCTGCTTAACGAAATCCCTCTAATATCCAGATTTTCTTTCGACAAATTTTTTATTTTGTCAAATGAACTATCAGTACTACCATCATCTATAAAGACAATCTCTTTTGTAAATTCTCTATTGGTTTCTTTTTGTAACTGCTTAAAGACATCTTGAATTCTTTCATAGAAAGCCTCTATGTTTTCTCCCTCATTATATATAGGTGTTATTATAGATATCTTCATATCTGTTCAATACCTTTAATAAGTTTGTCTAATATATACTCTTGTTCATTTTCTTCTAGGGAAGGGAAAATCGGTAGACATAATCCCTGCTCATACAGAAGTTCAGTGTTTGACAACTTAGTATTGCTATACTCAGAGAGATTAGAGTAGCAATTTTGTTTATGTATCGGAGGGATTCCACTTCTTGTATCAATCCCATGATCTTTAAGAAATTTCATTAGGTGCTCTCTTTTTAGCTTTCCTTCTAGGATTCTAATTTGAAAAGTCTGATAATTGGGTCTTGAGTCCGGGAGATATTTTGGAAGCCCAAATTTATTTTTATATTTTGATAGTTCAATTAGATAATTATTAGCAATTTTAGTCCTTTTTTCTAGGATCTCATTAAGCTTTTTGATTTGCATGTTTCCAATGACTGCATTTAATTCACTCATTCTGTAGTTAAATCCAAAAGAATTGTATTCTTCTTTAACACTGTCTATTTTTCTTCCATGTGATCTAAGTTCTCTGACTTTTTCATTTATTTTTGTATCGTTTGTTAAAATTGCCCCACCTTCGCCAGTAGTTATTATTTTGCGTGGATGAAAACTTAGGCATGAGGTATCACCCCAGGTACATACCGGATGATTTTTATACAAAGAACCAATAGCACAGGCAGCATCTTGAATTAAAAGCAAATTATATTTTTTTGCTAAGTTTTTAAATCCATCCAAGTCTAGTGGACTTCCGAATTGGTGTACTAGCATTATTGCTTTAGTTTTTTTTGTAATGAGTGACTCTGTTAACTCTGTAGTCATATTGTAAGTATGCATGTCTACATCAGTAAAAACAGGTGTTGCACCGGTAGTTTTAATTGAATTTGCTGTAGCAATAAAACTATACGATGGACAAATTACTTCATCTTCAGCTCCAATATTATGTGAAAGTAAACTTAGCTGTAGTGCACTAGTTCCAGAGTTTACTGCAACTGCAAAAGTACAACTACAAACAGATTGTAATTCTTTTTCAAATTTTTCAATTTCTTTTCCTTGAGTTACTTGTCCCGATTTAATAGGTTCAGCAAGTGCCAGTATCTCATTGTTTGAAAAGTATGGTTTTGAAATTGGAATTTCTATTGTGATTATTTTCATGGTGTGATCTATTGTTCAATATAGCCAAGAGCAGCTAGTCTTTCTTCAATTAATTTTATTTCTTCTTTTGTTTTATAAACGTTATGAGAGTCAATTTCTTGTTCTTGTGTAACGCTATATTTGTATAATTCGTTTTTAAGTTCCTCATAAGAGTATTTAATAGTTTCCCATGGTCTTAAGTATTTTGGTAGCTTAATAGCTCTAAGAAGATCAAATGATTCAAAAGGATCTTGTGTTATGTTAAATAGTTCATCTTTAACTTCATAACTATCTTCCGTTTGATTTGTTCTTACAAGTTTAAAATTATCTTTTAAAACTGTCTGCTGAAACAAGAAAGTATTGTACTTGTCTTGTGGCATGTGTCCAGATTCGGAAGCTCTTTTTAAGTAATTACTTAGCTCTCTTCTATTATGGAACCATGCTTCTGCATATATTGTTCTTGTTTTTTGTCTTTCATTTTTTAAAATAGTAGATTTTAAGGAAATACCATCAAAATAATTTTCTTGACTGATGTTTAAAAAATCTAAAATTGTAGGAGTGATATCTACAATACTGACAATGTCATTTGTAAAATGCTCTTTTGGACTTATTGAAGGTGAGTAGAAAATAAGAGGAACTCTAATAATTTCTTCTATAACAGTTTCGCCATGATCAAATTTCATAATTGGTTTATGGGTTCTTGAAAGAGCCATTTTGTGCTGTGGAATGATTGCCTGGCCATGGTCTGAAGTGATAACTATTAACGTATTTAAGTCAATTAAATTGTTGGCTTTTAAATTTTGAACTAGTTTGTTAAATCTTCCTTTGTCAAATTTATTAATCCCATTTAAATATCTGGGGAACTGTATGATGTCAGAAATCATATTTTCTTCACAGTGTATTCTGACTTTATTGCTAAGAGCAATTAAATTCTCTCTTATAATTTTATTATTGCCTGCTCTAAATGGCTCAAGGCTAATGTTTAGGCACCTTGCAAGCTCTTCATAATCTTTGCAAAAAACCTCATTATAATTTTCATCGGGTGGAAAAAAAGATTCTCCATAAGGTGGGTGAATATCACCTATATGCATAAACAAGTAAGTACTTTCATCTTTTTTTTCTATTAGTAACTTAATGACATCATCATCGTTTCGAGTAATTATTTTTTTAGAACCTCTAAGTATTTCATTTAGTTCAAAAATATCTTTAAAATCTATTGCAGCAATTGTATAAAAGTCTTGAAGATTTAAAATTTCAAATAAGGTTTTTACTTTTTGACTCAGTGTAGTGCCAAGAAATGGTCTTATGCTATGTTGGTTCTGGTAAGTGCCTGTTAACATGCTTGCATGTGATGGTGGAGTAAAAGGAGCAGATGTATAAGCAGCTGTAAAAAGCATGCCACCTTTAACAAAATAATCCATGTTAGGAGTATCTTGAATACTGTCAAGTCCATACTTAGTCAAATAACTTTTATTTGGTGAGATACTTAAGCTATCAAATCGTAAATCATCTATTGATAAGTGCAGGATCCTTTTGAACTTCATCCAGCTTTACCTCCCTAAAACCACAATCAATTGACTTTTGGCAGGCTTCAATGATGCTTATAACTCTATAACCAGAATAACCATTACTAACCTTACATTCTCCATTGATTATAGATTTTACAAAACTCGAGACTAATTTTTTTAATGGCTCCTGTCTATCAATTGCTGGAGTTAATATATCTCCTAACCTGTAATTTACAAGTGCTTCATATTTTTGTTGTTCCTCAATTATTTCTAAGCCATGATCATAGACTTTTACTTTTTCATCAGGTAGAAGGTCATTCCAAATAACCATTTTTTTATCACCGCTAATTAAGATTTTTCTTACTTTTACAGGAGATAGCCAGTTCAAATGAAGATGTGCAACAAAATTGTTGTCATAGAGAAGAGTAATGTAAGCTACTTCTTCAAACTGCTTACCATTTTTGTATGGTTGAACATGGCTTGTACCTACTGCAATAACTGATTTTGGTGATTTATCAACTAAAAAGTCAATTATTGATATATCATGCGGGCCAAGATCCCAGATTACATTTGAGTCATGTTGAAATAACCCAAGATTTACCCTTACAGCATCCAAGTAATAAAGATTTCCAAGTGTACCCTCATTGATTAGTTCTTTTATTTTTAAAGTTGCACCGTTAAAAAGATAAATATGATCCACCATTAATATAAGTTTTTTTGATTCAGCTAAAAGACATAATTCTAGTGCTTGCTTTGAGTTTTCAGTTATTGGTTTTTCAATCAGTACATGTTTTCCTCCTTCTAAAGAACATTTAGCTAACTGGTGATGAGTAGAAGTAGGAGTTGCTATTGCTACTGCATCTACTTCTTTATCATTAATAATTTCATCTATATTTTCTGCACCTTTTAGATTTGGATAAATATTTAAATAGGTCTGAACTTTTTCTTTTTTTAAATCACAAATATACTTGACACTGACAGATGAATTTTGTATTAGAGCATTTAATAGTTTTGGACCCCAATAACCAAGACCAATTAGTGCAACTTTTATTTTATGGTGTTTAGCTGTCATAAATATAAAGATTTTAGCATGTCATGCACGATCAGCATAGTCCAACTGAAAGCTATACTGTACTTATGCAAACAAGTTGTATTAAATCTAAAATGTTGTTGTTGATCTTTTTGTATATAATTTCCATTTCATTAGTAAATGCAAAAGCAACTGATACCCTTATTCATGTAAGTAATGAAATCTTAAGGAATAATAATCCTGTAGATTTGGTATTTTACTTTCACGGCTTGGGTACTCATGAGGGTTTTATTCTTCCCCCTTTTATCTATGGTGGACTAGATATTGTTGAACACAAAGAGGTATATAGAAAAGATCTTATTTTTATTGCGTTTCATATAAGCGATGAAAATTATGGTGCAGGTCCAGAAGAAATTAACGATATTGTTAAAAATATTAAAATAGTTGCAAGCAAGTTCAATACACGAAAAATATATTTAATAGGAGCATCATTTGGTGGTTCTATTGTCTTAAATGTATTGAATTATGCAGACAAAGAGCTAAGAAACAAATTAGTGGGGGCACTTGCATGTTTTCCTGTAACAGATTTTGAGTATACTCTTGCAAAGACTAAGAGGGAAAATATTTCGTCATATTTGAATCGTTACTTTGATAAGTATAAAAGCAGTAAACAGAATATTATTAAGTATTCATCACCTATAAATCAAACATCAATGATAAAAAACGATGCAGAAGTTATTTTAATAGAAGGTATAAAAGATACACACGTTCCTCCTCCACAAATAGAGAACTATTACAAAAAACTTAAGCTAAAGTTAATGAATAAGAAATTAATCAAGGTAAGTACTGATCACAATTTTACTGATATTGCGGAGATATTTCAGAAAGAAGTTATTAGCTTTCTTAAGTAACTAAAGTTCTTTGCTATTGATTACAGGAAGGCTGCATGACATAATTACAACTTGAAAACTTAAATCTGTTAGAAAATTATTTCTTGCACATTTAATTTCCCAACAAGTCTATTGTGGTTTTTAAGAGTTATGGAAAAAATTTCACTTGTAATACCATGTTTTAACGAAAGAGGGGCTATTGAGCAAACAATAGATGAAATAAACTTTTTGCTTGGGAAAGCACTTCATGAAATAGTAATTGTAGATGATGGTTCTTTTGATGGTACTTATGAGATTTTAAAAAACAGAAAAGATATAAAACTTGTTAGAAATCCTTATAACAAAGGTTATGGATACTCATTAAAAAAAGGTATTATAGCTGCAACTGGAGAAATTATTGTAATAACTGATGCTGATGGTACTTATCCAATTGAATCAATTTTACTAATGGTTAAAAAGCTTGAAGAAGGCTATGACTTAGTTATTGGTAAAAGACAGAATTTAAAAACATTTGATCCATTTTTAAAAAAGCTCTCTAGATTCTTTTTTAAGCAATTAGCTCAATTTGTTGCAGGTGAAAAAATTTTAGATGTAAATTCAGGACTTAGAGTTTTTAGACGAGATGTAATTCTAAAATACTTACCTAATACTTCTGCGGGATTTTCTTTTTCTCTTTCTACTACTTTGATCTTTATTTTAGAGGGGTTATCTGTTTTTTATTTCCCCGTTGAATATAGACCTAGAATTGGCAAATCTAAAGTAAAGTATCTAAGAGATATTTTAAGATCGGCACAAATCCTTTCTGAAACAATTACCTTGTATAACCCAATTAAAATTTTCTTACTAATTTCTTCCCTGATTAGTATTTTAGGTTTTGTCATTTTGCTTATCCCGATTTTTACTAATCTTTTAAGCAGTTCATTTGGGATAATAGGTTTTATGATTTTACAAGGAATTGCACTGTATACTTTTTCGCTAGGCTTAATTGCTTTTTTACTTAAGAAAAAGGATATTAGATGATAGCTAAAATTAAATATCCCCTTTTGCTTTTTTTAATATGGCTTGGTGCTTATATTTTTTGTACTATTGTCTTGGATCAGGAAATTGGTTGGGATGAAGTTAGTTATTTATCGACAGCTAAGGGAATTGCAGAAAATTTTGATTTTAGCAGTAGGTTTAATACACCTTTAGGATTGATTAAATATGGTTTCCCGCAGCATACCCATCATTATCCTGTTTACTCTGTGTATTTAGCAATTTTTTTTAAGTTATTTGGTACTTCTATTCAAGTGGCTTATTTCTCTACCTGGCTTGCTGCTTTAATCACGTGTATTTTTATTTACCGGATAGTTTTACTAATAACAGAAAATAACTATGTCTTGTCATTATGTACTTCCGTCTTGTTTTTATTTTTACCAAGGGTGCTTGATTATTGTGATTCAGCAATGATGGAAATCCCGGGCTGTGCTTTAATATCAATTTTTACATACTTCATTTTTAAGGATTTGGCAAAAGGCAAAGTCAACTCATTATTAATTTCTATTTCTGCAATATGGTTGTTCTTGTTTAAGAGTTTATTTATAGGAGCTGTTTTTGGACTGTTCTTTTTAATAATACTTGCATATAGTAAATTATGTAAACTTGAAATTAAAACAAAATCCTCTTTCTCTCTAGCGATTTCAATTTTTTTTTGTTTAACTAATCTTTTGTATTTTATTTTTACCAAGTTTGTTTTCTTACCTCTTGCTCCAATGATGAACTTTAATAAAAGGCAGGAGGATTTAGGAGTATATGCTGATTTTCTTGGAGGTTTTTTCCATGACCCAGTAACTAACTTACTTATAAACATAAAAAGCTTTTATGGGAATGTGGTTTTACATTACTTTCCGTCTTTTCCTGTAGTTTTGATATCTGATGTAGAGGGTTTTTATAATTCATCTCCTAGCTGGTGTGAATTTGGTCTTTTCTTCTTCTTTTATTTTTGTTTAGTTTCTTTCTTATTTATTTTTTGGAAAAAATTACTTCCTATACATAAAATATTTATTCTTTATACAACAAGTTCGATTTTCTTTTTTAATTTAATTTTTAATCTTATAGCAGATACACAAATAGGTGTTCGTTGCAGATATAACATGGTTTATTTACCTTTGCTTTTAATATCTATTGCAATCGTTCTTTGGACTATTAGGAGTAGTTTCCTTTCGTTTTATAGAGAATATAAAAAAGGTTGTATTTTTCTAATTGTACTTTTTGTTGTATTTGTTTATATCCCTTTTTGGATTGCTTCTCTTAAAGTTGCTGTGTGGAACAAAGCGCTTTATCATAACATTGCTCATAAAAATTCAGAACTTGTTAAAAAATACATTGGTAATTCAAATCCAATGTTTATCCAGATTCATGCTGGAACGCATACTGCTTGGGATTCATTTCCAACAAGAGTAATTGTTATGGATATTTCTAGTGATGAGGTAAGAAAAATAAATTTAAGAGTACCTAGGCCAATTGAATATTTATTTATTAAACCAGAACATAAATTATTCATGGAAAATAAAGACTTAATTTTACAAGGGAAACCAATAATAGATAACAAATATTATTTATATGCTTTTGACGAGGAGACTAAAACAGTGATTTATAGATTAGTAAGTTAATTTATGACAAAAGAAAAAACCTGCCCTAATAATAGAACCAACTCTTTAGTTTATATCGGACTTATAGTTTTCATTTGGTTCGTTACGTATGTAGTATGTCAATTTGGTTTTGATCAAAAGTTAGGATGGGATGAGGTTAGTTATTTAGCTACAGCAAAAGGTATAGCAGCCAATTTTGACTTTAGCAGTAGATTTAATAGTGTAGAAGGATTGCTTAAACACCCATTCCCTCAACATACTCACCACTATCCTGTTTATTCTACGTATTTAGCAGTTTTTTTTAAACTTTTTGGGACTTCACTTAAAGTTGCTTATTTTTCAACATGGCTTTGTGGACTTATTGCATGCATATTTATATATAAAACGATATTTGTGCTTACAGATAAAAGATTTCTATCATCTCTTGTAGGAATCTCTTTTTTATTTTTACCCCGGATTACAGAATATTGTGATTCAGCAATGATGGAAATTCCTAGTGTTGCTTTAATATCGGTACTTGTTTATTTTATTTTTAAAGACCTTAAAGAAAAAAAAGTTAATCCTATGTTTTTAGCTTTTGCAACAATTTTGCTTTTTTTATTTAAAAGCCTTTTTATCGGAATTACATTTGGTTTTTTATTACTCATTTATCTAGCTTATACTTTTAAACTTGCTACTTGGAAGATAAAGAAGAGTATTCCTTTTTCTTTATCTCTTGTTACATATATTTTCTTAAGCGGATTGCTTTATTTTATTTTTACTAAATGTATCTTTTTACCACTTGCTCCAATGATGAGTTTTCATAAAAAGCAAATTGATGAAGGTATTTATTCGGATTTTGCAGGTGGTTTTTTTAGAGATCCTGTAAATATTGCTATATCAAACTTACATAGTTTTTATACTACAGTAATTAAGCATTATTTCCCTATGCTAAGGCTTAATTTTTACCCTAGTGGTGAAGCATTTTCTGCAATCTCTCCTACATGGATTGAGTTTGGGATGTTCTCTCTTTTTTTCTTTTATACAGGTTTTGTTTTAATTTTCCGTTGGAGGAAGATTGATTTAATAAAAAAAATATTTATTTTATTTTCTTTGATTTCTATAGTATCTTTTAATGCGATTTTTATTATTATGGCAACAAGCGGTTTAAATTTGTATTGTAGATATAATCTGCTTTATCTTACATTATTGCTGATTTCTTTCGTTGTTTTGATTGAAGACTATTTAGTAAAATATAAAAAACAATTTTTAACAGCTTTATTACCACTAATTGTTTTTGTTTATATTCCGTTTTATTATGCAGATATTAGAGCTGAGGAATGGAGAAAGGATTTTTATTCTAATACTGCACATGTTTACTCTAAAGTTATACGAAAATTTGTTGGTGAATCAAGTCCAATGTTTGTATATTTTAATAATGGTACACATACATCCTGGGATTATTTTCCTACTAGGATTATAGTTATGGAAGCAAATAATGAAAAAATAAAAAGATTAAATAAACTGTTACCTAAACCAATTGAGTATCTTTTTATACAGCCGCAGAATTTATTGTTTACAGAAAACCGGAGAAAAATTCTAACTTCACAACCAATAATTGGTGGCCTATATACTTTTTATGGTGCTGACCAAGATACACAAGTCATTGCTTATAAGTATAATAGGAATAATTAATGATGAAAATAAATTCTGAGATGAAGAATAAAATTGGTTATACTTGTCTTATAGCTTTTATCTGGCTAGCGGCATATTTGGTTTTTCAATTTGCATTTGAACAGAAACTTGGATGGGATGAAATTGCTTATATGTCAGTTGCTAGGGGAATAGCACAGGATTTTGATTTTGGTTCAAGAGCATATACAATAATGGGTTTATTAAAATATGGATATCCTACAAACCTAATTAACTATCCTATTCATGCAGCTTACATAGCTGTTTTTTTTAAATTGTTTGGAGTCTCTCAGCAAGTTGCTTATTTTTCTACTTGGTTTGCAGCACTTGGAGTCTGTATATTGATTTATTTTACTTTTCTTTTGCTTTCAGAAAATAATCACAAACTTTCTTTTCTAGTCTCAATGTCTTATTTGTTTTGCCCTGGCATTTTAAAAAATTGTGATACAGGGATGATGGAACAATTCGGGTGTTTTTTAATTTTATTTTTTGTTTATTTAGTTTTAAGAGATTATGCATTTGGTAGGTTTACTTATTTTACTGTTTTGAAGTTTGCCTTGCTGTTTTTAGTTTTGTGGTTGTATAAAAGTCTTTTTATAGGAGTATTTTTTGGAGGACTTGTTTTTATTTTTCTTGCTTATAATTCTAAAATTACTGGAAAAGAACTAGCTACTAAAATCTCACTGCCTGTTTTTATTTTACTTGCTTATGGTACATTTGCTTTACTTTATTTCATTCTCCAGAAATATATTTTTTTACCAGTAGCACCAATGATGAATTTTTCTCCTGAGCAAGAAATTTCCCAACAATATGCAGATTTCTTAGGTGGATATTTTAATGATTTTCCTAATAACTTTTTAAAGAATATAATTTATTTTTTTCAGCAAATTGTAGGTCCATATTTTATTTACCCAACAAATTTTTTCCCATATACTGGAGAAATACTAAACACAACTGGATATTTCGTTTTTGATGGAATATATTACTTTTTGCTTTTTTTGATGATTATACTTTCATTTGTATCTTGGGGTAAATTTTCACCAGTTAGTAAAGTTTTTGTTGGTTTTGTATTAGTAATGATTGTAAGTTTCAACTTAATTTTTATTGTTTTATTTAAGTCTTATCATAGTAATATCTGGCGTTATAACACTTACTATTTGCCAGTGTATTTATGTTGTTTGTGGTTAATATTTAAGACAAATTTAGAATATATAAAACCATTTTATAATTCTCATCCAATTGATTCTCAAGCTATTTTATTATTGTTTATAGTTTTTCTTTATGTGCCACTTTTCTTATCAACCCTGATTCATTATTTATATAATGAAGATTACTATCATGTGCCGGCTAGAGAAAAGGCAAAACTTATTGAGACGTTTATTGGAGGTGCAAGACCCAAATTTATTTACTATAATGATGGAACTCATACTACATTTGTTTCATATCCAACCAGACAAATATTTAAAGATGCTACAGATGCACAGCTTCTCCAGGTTAATAAGATATTACCTGAGCCCATTGAATTTTTATTTTTAAGACCGACAGATTGGATCTTACAAAATAATAAAGAAAAAATAATTAAAGGTGAACCTATATTGGATGGGAAATATAATCTTTATGGATATAGTGAAAAAGCCCGTGTCGTTGTTTATAAGTTTAATAGAGCTCTAACTAATTAACTTTTAAACTAACCATTGAATCTCTTTTTAATCCAATCCCAGTCCAACTATGACCATTTCTAAAGTATGTCTTAAATTGTAAGCTATTTGTTTTAAACCAATCTTCAAATTCATCTTTTGAAATATAGTAAGAAATGGTTGGTACCATTTTGTCAAAAACTGTTCTCCAAAAATCCTTAAACCCTCTTTTTCTAAAATAATCAAAGTATTCATTCATAGGAAGAATTTTATTTGTGTTATTGAGTCCCAAAACTTTATTTACAGGGAAATATATTAACCGAATTATTAACCAAACAATTACTGATATTAGGAAAGAAAGCAGTAAATTAACTTTAAAAGGCAGCTTAGAAGTTATATATTTTCTTAAAGGATCTGCAAAAGTTATATAAAGAAAATTACCTTCTTTGCCATATACCCACACTAACAGTTCTCCATTTTCTCTTAAATTTTTAGTAAGAGAAGTAAAACCATGTTTTGGATTTGGTAAATGGTGCAAGACTCCAACTGAATATATAAAATCAAAAGTAAAACTTTTTTTAAAAGGTAGTTTGTTTATATCAGCTTGAATGATTGTTGCGTTGTCTAAATGTTTTGTGTTTTTAAAAGCAGTAAATACAGCACTTGATAAATCAACTCCTATTATTTCTTTTGCTTTTGTTTTTTTTGAAACTATATAACAAAGTCTACCGCCACCGCAACCAGCATCTAAAATAGTCTTACTGTCTAAGTCTTTGTAATCAACAAAAGGATGAAAATAACTATCTAGCTCATTCTTAGCAAGACCTTCATCAATAGTATTTGTAAAATAATTCCACTCATCTCCAAAGTTTTTTCTGTTTTGATCTACAGTCTTATCTTTTAAACTTAAACTAAAACAAGGGACTCCTTTTATAATTGGATAGATTGCTTTACAGGAAGTACACTGTAACTTGCCTTCAATAATGTGTCCTGTTGAATCACAAGAATTGCTTTTTAATAGCTCAATATCTGCTTTACAAGCAGGACAGCTAAGATATTGAATGACTCTTTCTTTCATGTGTGAATAATCATATAATATTCTGGTAAATAATGCTTACACTAATTTCAAAGGATTCACAAATTGTTGAAAAACTTGCAAGTGCTTTAAATGAAACTACTAGCAAACTTCTTGACTTGAATACACAAGCTATTGCTTCTGAGTTTTTATCAATTGACAGAGCTGTTGAACAACTTGAATTGTTTAAAACTGTTATTAACAAAAAAGAAAAATATGATTTTAAAGGAAAAAAGTTATTAGAAATTGGTGCTGGTGTTGGTACTTTCTTAATTACTGCAAGAACTAAATATGAGATTGAATCTTATGGAATTGAGCCTTCAGAGGATGAGTTTTCCCCGTTTAATGAAATCTCGTCTAGCCTTTTAAGTGAATATAACTTGCCTAAGGATATTGTTGTACGTGGACTTGCAGAAGCTCTTCCTTTTCCAAGTGATAGTTTTGATTTAATTTATTCTACAAATGTTTTAGAGCATGTACAGGATCCAAAAAAAGTTTTATCCGAGTCGATTAGAGTTTTAAAACCAGGAGGTTATTTGCAGTTTGTAATTCCTAATTATTTTTCTTTTTGGGAAGGGCACTATGCAATTTTTTGGCCTTGTATAACAAATAAAACTTTTGGGAAATTATATGCCAAACTTCTTGGCAAAAATCCAGCCTATATTGATACCCTTCAATTAATAAGCCCTTTTTATCTAAGAAATATAATCAAGTCATTTAAAGATCAAATTGAAGTTTTAGGATGGGGAAAGGATGTATTTAAAAAGCGCTTAGAAACAGGAAATTACTCAGACTGGGCATCACTACAAAAAATAAGGCCAATTGTTAATTTGATGCAGAAATTAAAAATTGCATCAGTAATTGCAAATGTATTAAATAAGTTTGAGATGTATACGCCTATTGTGCTTACAATTAAAAAGATCAAACAGTAGCCGTTTCTTTATTTAACGCAAGTTTGACAAAGTTTTGAATAAACCTCATTTTCGACCCAAGTAGATGGCAAACAGATGATTCTTCGGCCTACAAAAAACTTTAGTTTACAAACCTAAGCTGATTTTCCTCTATATTTCATTTCTTGCCTATCAATGTCCATGTTGTACTATGTGTGTTTGTCAGTTCCGATATAATAACTTTGTTTGACTTGGCCATTTCTTGAATCTCAAACTTTCTAAAATGATGTGATATGGGAGCATGGATTAAGTCAAAGCAAGTCATACAAAAAAACTTAAATGAACTCTTCGACCAAAACATCATATGCTCGAACAAGGGTAATTTCTCGCAAACTTGCTTAGGGAATATCTTCTTAGCAGGGATATAAATAAAACGTATCAAAACGAAGATAATGACTGCTGGCAATCTAGCAATATTTTGCTGTATTTTAAGAGGGAATCTATGAAAAATAAATTTCAAAGGTTCAATGATATGGGTCATCAAAAAATTATTTTCATAACTATATACATTAATTGCTATAATTCCACCCGGCTTAAGAGCATCTAAAATCTTCTTAAAACCCAATCGGTGATCTGACACATGTTGCAGCGCATGGTCACATATAGAATAATCAGCAAAGCCATCCATAAGAGGATTATTTGTCATATCGCAGCGAATTAATAAGGGTTCGGCATTTTCTGGAAGTATTGCATTTATACCGTAAATCTCATCACCGATTTCATTAACAACGATTAATCGAGGTTTATATTTAGATATGTGATAGGACTCCCTACCCTTGCCGCCACACCAGATTACAACAACTTTATCACTAAAATCTGCTGGCGTAATGGGAATAAATTTAAAAAATGAATTTTCTCCAAAAAAATCATCCTTATCAAGATCCTCTTTCGAATAATTGTATACTTCATTCCATTCATAACTCCAGTTTTTTGCCACGTCCAATTGCTTTCTCTCTATTTTATTAAGTTCGTTCTTTAAAAATTCATATTTTAAACCTAGTTGACAACATGTTTCTTTTTCTTTTTCATTAAGATAATATCTTAAAAGTTTATTTGGGAAAAATACGCCAATGCCATTCATTATGGGATAAAGGGAGCCGCATTGCGAACAAGACAATACTCCCAATTCTATCTTGTTATGCCTTATTTTATAATGATGATCCTCGGATAAATTAAGCGGTCCTCTGCATTTTATACATCTTAATAAATTAATATAATCTCTTTTCATTACATGCCTATTGTTTTAACGATTAAAAAAATTAAACAATAACTTCCTCTAAAGTTTTACTATAAACACTTTTCTCATAAAGTTCTAAATATTGTTTAGCAATAGTTTCCCATAAAAATTGTTTTGATTTTTGAATACTGTTTTTAGACATTTTCTGTCTTAATTCAGGCTGCTTAATTAATTTTTCAATTGCACTAGCAAAATCAAGAGCATTGTTATACTCAGCACTTAAGCCATTGTATCCTTCTTCAAGTACTTCTTCATTTCCTTTTACTCTTGAAACTATTATTGGCAAGCCGCATGCTATAGCTTGTAGTGTAACACTTGCCATACCCTCCATAACTGATGGCAAAATAAAAATATCAGCACTTCTATAAATATCAGGTAATTCTTCAAACCTTTTCCAGCCTAAGACATTTACCTTATCGCTTATTTTATATTTGTCAATCAGTGAAAACATTTCATCTTTTAGATGACCCTCACCAATAACTGTAAGTTTGTAGTTTGTAACTCCTCTTTTTTTAAGAATGCCACAGGCTTTAATTAAAGTCCAGATGCCTTTTTGAAAGGTCAACCGACTTACATAAAGAAGATTTACATTATTATTAGGGTTAGTGGAATTGAATTGTTTAGGATAAAAAATCTCCTCGTCAACACCATTTGTTATTACTTTGATCTCCTGGTTTGGAGAAAACTTTTTACAAATACTTTTTAAGGCAGGACTATTTGCAACTACAAAATTAGAATTTTCCCAGACTGGTTTTGAAAGCCCTTTTGTAAACTCATGATAAACATTAAGTCTCCAGTCACCAATATTAAATCCTGGGACATCAGCACCTAAGACTGATGTTATATATGGAATATTAAATTTCTTTTTACAATGTAATCCAAAAGCACCAGATGGAATTGCAAAAAAACAATGTATAAGATCTGGCATGGTTGTTTTTATTATTGATTTGGCATAATAAATAGTAGTTAACATAAACCTTGCTAACTCTGGAATATGAGTAGTTGTTAATTTCTTTTTTACTGGTCCAACATAATGAAGCTTAAAGCCATCCGGGTGATTGTAGATGTCTTGAAGTAATGGCTTTGCAGTTAAGACATCTACATTAACTCCAAGCTTAGCTATATATTTTGCTAGAAATCTTGTCGTTGTGCCGCCACCACCGCCTATTGGTGGGAATTCGTAATTGACCATTAATATATTTAGTTTTTTATTACTTGACTGCACTGTATTGTTTAGTTCTTCTCTCAATCCATTCTTTATTATTCTTATACCAGTTTATTGTTTTATCCAGTGCTTCTTCAAAGCTATATTTCTTTTCCCAACTAAGTTCTTTTTTTATTTTACTTGAGTCCATTGCATACCTACGATCATGACCTAACCTGTCTTCTACAAAACTAATTAAATTTTCTCCTTTACCAAGTCTTTTAAGAAGTGTCTTTGTTAAATCTAAATTAGTTAACTCATAGTCTCCGCCAACATTATAAATTTCTCCTGGTTTATCTTTTTCTAAGACTAATGAAATTGCTTTGCAAAAGTCTAGTACATAAATCCAGTCTCTTACATTTAAGCCATCACCATAAACAGGGACTTTTTTATTTTCAAGAGCTAATGAAATAAAATATGGAATTACTTTTTCGGGAAATTGGTATGGTCCAAAATTATTTGAACATCTGATGATCGTTGTATTTAAACCATAGGTTTTGTTATATGCTCTTACCAAGTGATCTGCTGCTGCTTTGCTTGCTGAATAAGGACTATTTGGTTTTATAGGACTGCTTTCAGTAAACTTGTCAGGTGGCATGACTGAACCATAAACCTCATCAGTACTTATTTGAATATATTTTTTTAATTTTTGTTTGAGAGAAACTTCTAACAACACATGTGTGCCAACTATATTAGTTTCAATAAAAGGCTGGGATTTTTCTATACTTCTATCTACATGCGTTTCTGCAGCAAAATTAATTATACAATCTGGCTTATAGGTCTTAAATGTATTTTCAATGAAGTCATAATCCTGAATATTTCCTTTAAAATACTGATAGTTTTTTTTACCTTCAATATCTTTTAAGTTATCCAATCTTCCTGCATAAGTCTGGGCATCAATATTTGTAATAAATACATCCTTACTTTCAGACAATAAATGTCTAATGAAATTAGAACCTATAAAACCTAGTCCACCAGTTACAATGATATGCATTTTGTATCGTCTCCTATAATGAACTTGATTTTCGATTTTCGATTTTCGATTTTCGAGTTAAAAATCATTTCAACATTCTTTCCACAAACACTATTTGAAATAATACCAGAAGGATTTGTAATTTTTGTATTTTCTCTAATTATTGAGTTTTCTATTTGTACATGTGTTAGATAAACGTTCTTACCAAGACTTACATTAGAGTCTATCTTACATCCTTTAATAGTGGAATTCTTTGCAATCATAACAGGACCTGTAATTTCAGAATCTTCAATA
Organism: Candidatus Melainabacteria bacterium; assembly: GCA_016193285.1. Lineage (NCBI taxonomy): Bacteria > Bacillati > Candidatus Melainabacteria > Candidatus Melainabacteria bacterium. The sequence continues at coordinate 24,403 of JACPSL010000029.1, read as the reverse complement.
GTGACGTTTTCTTCTATAGATACATTTCCTTTTATTTTTACAGAATTATTTAGTTTTGATTTTATGGTATTTTGGATTTTGTTTAAAAGAGCTTGATTCCCTTTAAGTAAGTTTTCTGGGGTACCAACATCAAACCACCAGCTTTTAATTATGTAATATTCAATAACTTTATCTTGACTAATTTGAAAGTCAACAGCATCAGTAATTTCAAGCTCATCTCTATAGCTTGGTTTTATGTTTGCAATTGCATAAAAGATTGAAGATTTAAAGAAATAAATTCCTGATAAACAAAGATTTGATTTTGGGTTTTGTGGTTTTTCAATTAATTTTGTAACTTTACCATTATTTACTTCTGCAATACCATAAGGTCTTGGATCTTCTACTTCTTTTAATAAAACTAAACTTTCAGGATTGTTTTTTATAAATTGGTTATATGCATTTTTTAATTCATCTTTGTCAATTAAAATATCTCCTAAAAACATAAGAAAAGGCTCATTCTTTATATGCATATTTGTAATTTGAACTGCATGAGCAAGTCCTAACGGTTTATCCTGGAAAACAAAATCAAAATTAAAATCTTTATTGTATTCTGAATTAAGAATTGTCTCTTTAACCTGGTGACCAAATTCTTCACTTACTACTACACAAACAGATTTAATCGGGGTTTCCTCTTTAATTAAATCTAAGATGTGAAACAAGGTTGGTTTGTTTGCAACAGGTAAAAGTTGTTTAGTTATTGTGTTTGTAAGTGGTGCAAGTCTTTGTCCAGAGCCACCGCTTAATATCACTGCTTTCATAAGTGCTTAGATTATATCTTATCTTTTCTTAGCTATAACGAAATACCCAATTGTATCTCTAGGACTTCCTAGGAGTTTGTCCAGGATTAGGAACACAATGTTAATAACAGGAATAAGGATAATTGATAGCAAAATTAAAGGTGATTTGTAAATTGTATACAATATGCTTTTTGTAATGTTTTCTGATTTTTTGCCACCTAAGAAATTAAAAATGTTTTTTACATGATTAAGATCAAAAAGTAAAATCATTGCATTGCAAAATGCCTGACCAACAACTGCAAAGGACCTTCCTTCTTCTTTCATATAAACAATTTCAAATCCTAATCTAGTAATTTTTTCATTTAAAATGTGTTTTGTGAATCTTAAGTAGTCATGTGGTTCTTCATGAAGGTGCCAATATTGTGGGACTGAAATTATAAATATTCCATTAGCTTTTAAGATTCTATTGAATTCTTTAATCGTCTCAAATGGTTCAGAGACATGTTCAAGTACCGACCATGAAATAATTGTATCAATTGAATTATCTGGTGCATTGATTTTAGGTAACTCAGACAAATAATCATATTTAATATTTTCTTTAGCTGCTTCGGGATGTTCATGTTTTAAATATTTATCCACATATTTTATGAAATAATCTTTAAAAGGTGATGCTCCACAGCCAACATCAAGCAATACTCCTTTTGCAAAATGAGCATTTTTTTTAATTTCTTTTAAGAGATAAAAATAAACCAAGAAGCAGTAGTTAAATATGGATAAGCTTATCTTGCTATCTTGCCTAATAGCATTTTCTCTCTCTCTTTTTATTTCTATTTTTATATCTTCTTTTTCTTTAATTAGAACCATGCTTTTATATTAGCATTAGGGAAATCCTGACGATATGGGAATAGCTTAAGACTACAAATATTTCTCAAACTCTTCAAGGCTGATACCTGCTTGCTTCAAAATATGTGAAAGTGTTGATCTTTTAATTGGATTGTGAGCAGGTACTGTTAGTTTTAAAATCTCGCTAGCAGTATGTTTATGTAACCTGATATGACTTCCTTTTTGGCGAACTACAATCCATCCTGCTCTTTGAAGTGCTCTAATTACTTTAAAGAAATTTAAACTTGGAACTTTCTTCACAAGGAGATTTCTCTTACTATATTTTTGTTTTTATCAAAAATCCAATCATCATCTACCGGCTCAAGATACAATTCAATTGCTTCTTGAATGTTTTTAACAGCATCTTCTTCTGAATTACCTTCACTAACACATCCAGGTAATGACGGTACATAAGCAGTAAAACCACCTTCATCGCTTTTTTCTAAAACAATTTTAAGTTTCATAAAATTAACCTTAATCTCAATCTATTTTATACCACATCAAGGTTAATTTTTAATCAACCAGAGACTATAAAACTTTATTTTTTAATATTTTCAAGTATATTACTAGCCTCAGTTCTAATATCTTCTGGACAATCTTTATGCTCAATTGCTTTTTTTAATTTTTTAATTCCAGTTTGCTTATTGCCTTTGTTTAAGTTAATTGCACCGTCAAGATAAGTAAGGGTTGGATCATCCGAGAAGCTATGTAATCCTCTTTTAACTATCTTATAGGCATTATTTATTTGATTTTGTTTTAGATAAAGAGTTGCTAATAAGATATAAGATTCAACTTTGTTTTCAAGTAAAGTTGCAATTTTATAATACTTGATAGCATTTTTGTAGTCATGTTTATTTAGTTCGAGAAATTGTGCGTAAGTTCTAAAAGGAGCTACGTTTGATGGAGAAATTTCAGAAACTGCTTTCTTTAAATATTTCTCATAGTTATTAAAATCATTTAACTTTAAGTAACAAAGAGCAATTGCATAATTAATTGTAGAGTTTTCAGAAATAGAATTACTTCTGTTATAAAACTCAATTGCTTTGTTAAAATTATTTTTTTGAAAGTAATATGTCCCAAGATCTTTAAAGATAGCTGCTTGAATTTGTGAGTTTGGCCTTGAAAAAGCTAGTGCTTTAAGTAAATATTCTAATTGTTTATCCTTCTCGTTTAAGATTTCGCTATTTGTAGCTATTCTTAAAGCTGCTTTTGCAAATAAAGATTTATTATCTAATTCATATTTTAAAAGAAATGGATTAATGTTTTTTTCTAAAGGTGTATTTTGTATAAATAATTCCAAGAGATTTGAAGACAAGTTTAATAAATCTTCTTTTTTATTTTTATCTTCCTGACTAATTGCTAAGTTATAAGTCCAGATTCCTTTTTTAAAGAGTGATTTGCTTGTGTTAATTGTACTTAGAAATAAAGAAGAACTATCTTTCCATTCAAGAATCCTTGTATATGACCTTACCCCCAGGACCAAACACAAAGAAATCAGTAAGGGCAAACCAATGTGTTTGCCCTTTTTAAACTTGTGCTGAAAGATAAAAGATACAATTCCAAAAAGTAAAAATGCAGATCCAAAATAGTTATATCTTTCTGCTACAAGTGAATAAAGAGGAATGATTTGTATAAAAGGTAAAAGAGTTATTATGTAAAGAATTAATCCGTATGAAAGATTTTTAAATTTGTTTTTTAATAACAAACTTAAAATCAATACTGAAATAAAAATAGCTATGCCAGTGAGGCTTCCATTAAGATTTAAGAAATCAATCTGATCAATGCTTAAGTTTTTTGGAAAGAAAATAATTTTTAACTCATGAAGAAAAATCTGAGGAGAAAGAAAAATAATGTTTGTGTTTAAGTTTTCAGCATGACTTTTTGCAATTAATAAATTTCGTAAAATCCAATACAAGACAACAACAAATGAAGGAAGACTTATTTTAAGAGATGTAATTTTATCTTTAGTAAAATAAAGTGCTGTTATTAAAATTGCTAGTGGAATAGTTATTGTATGTTCAGTAAAAAATATTTGAGCTGTTGTAATAAACAAAATAAATATTGTTGTTGGAGTTGAAACAATTTTATTTAATGTGTAAAAATAAAGTGCCCCGCCAAGTAATTGAGCCCAATTAGTAGCCCATATAACTGGCTCAACGTTTGTTGGATGTAATGTCCATGCAAGTGCTGAAAATAAAGCAATTTTTTTATTTGAAGTAATTTTATAACATAAACAAGTAAAAAAGTATACTGCAAGGCAGTGTAAGAATAAATCCCACAAATGAAAAAGAAAAGCTTTCCCATGAAATAAATAACTAATTAAATAAAAAAGTGGTATTCCTAAAATGCTTACATGGATATTTTTAACACTAGAAAAAGTAAAACCATGTGCTTCTGTAGCACCGCCAAAATGAATTAAAAAAAGCTTTTCAATATATTCCCCTAAAGTTTTTGGTACATAGAAATTTTTAATTAAAACATCCTCATCAAAATTTCTAAGCGGATAAGAGAGAGAAACCAAATATACTATTAGTGTAATTAAGATTGGAACAATTAAAAAATAATATTCTTTTATATATTTATTCATTTATTGTTTTTTGTTTAAAATCTGATAATAACTCAATTATTCCACCAATTAATGCTGCTAGTATACCTAATAAAAAAATAAGCAAGGATAAACTTAAAGCACTTGAGCTTGATATTCCAATTTTTGAGAGAATTGCAACTACTATTCCTTCTCTTACTCCAAGTCCTGCAAAGCTTATGGGTAGTATTGTTGCAAGTGAAACAGTTGCAAATAGCCAGGCATTTTGTATTAAATTTAAGTCAATGTTTAAACTTAAAGATAAAAAATAAAATGCAAAAATATGAGGTGCCTTGATTAGTAAACTCCAAAAGAAAGTCTCTAACATTAATAAGTCATGCTTTTTATATTCTTTAAAGTAAGTAATAGAGAATTCCTCTATTGATTTTGTGTTTAAATTAAAAGTTCTTAAGCTCCTTAGAATAAAATCCTTAAGTATGGAAACAATTTTTTCTGTGTTTTCACTAAATAAAATAATTGTTGTAAAAAAGAGTAGGATAGTTAATAAAGAAATTACAAGAATTAATCCCGTGTTTTGTCTAAAAGTTTTATCAGATAAAGTTGCAATAAATCCTATGACAAAAACCATAAAGAGATTTGTTATTTTGTCAATGAATATTGGTATCCAGACTTTTTGAACAGCTTTTTCTTTTTTACTTAGTTTAATTCCTTTGATTAATTCTCCTGAAGCTTGTCCTGGTATAAAAGTGCTGTAAAAGATTGAAATATAATTTAGCTTTAAAAGTTCTGTAAAATCACTTTTTATTTCAAGCGGGCTTGCTAGCCTGTGCCATTTGATTGTAAGAAAAATGCTTGATAGATTGTTTATTATAAATGCAAGTAAGAAAAAGAATAAATTAGTTTTTTGTAAAACTTTAATAGTTTCATTTACATTTACTACCTTGAAAATCCACGCAAAAATTACAATAAGTAAGATTAGTTTTACATATAGAAAAATGTTTTTTCTCATTGAGCTTGCTATTTCTTAACTTTGTAATTATGGCATCCTACACATTCCTTTGGTTGTTTATCATAAAAATTAGCTCTAAAATTAACAAACTTTTCAGAGTTCCATATTTGTTCAAAAGGTGTATTAAAAATATTTCCCATATTTATAATGTTTGGATTACTTATAGTACAACATGGTGTTACAAAACCTTCTGCAGTAACATTTGGGCTAAACCATGGCAGATTACACTGACCAAGATTATTTGATGACTTTCCAAAACTTTCAGTGATAATTTGTAACTTTACTTTTTTCTTCCATGTCTCAAGCTTTTTTGAAAATTCTTCTATTTCAGAAGGACTTAAAGATGATTCCATTAGATTTTTATCTGCAATGATACTCATAAAAAGTTGTATATAGAGGACATCAACACCAAGCTCATCTGATTTGTAAATAAGATCTTCCATATAAGGTTCAGTTTCTTTCATTAAAATTGCTCTAAATGAAACAATTGGTTTTTTTGTGTTTTTAACTTGCTTTATTTGAATAAACTTTTTAATATTTTCAGATATTTTTTTAATTGAAGCACCTGAACGTGTTTCAGCAAAAACTTTTTCATCAAAGCTGTTTACTGAAATAGACAGATTTGATAATCGTGCTTCTATTAGTTCTTTTGATTTTGTTTCAGTAAGTACTGTGCCATTTGTGTTTATGTATGTTGATATACCTCTTTGACTACAATAAGCAATCATTTTAACTATGTCTTTATTTAAGAGAGGTTCGCCTACACCTTGCAAAGTCACATAAACAAGTGAAGGAATTTGATCAATAATATTTTTAAATTGTTCAAAAGCTATATCTGATTTGTTATAGCCGTTATAAGCTTGCTCAGTTCCTAATAGACAAGTAGGACATGCAAGATTACATCTGTTTGTAATCTCTACAAATAAACATGGAGGCAGATAATTTAATCTTGGAGGATGTCTTTCTTGTATGGCATTAACAGATACATTAACAAGATTAACAAGCCCTTTTGCTCCTTGGTATTGAACTACTCTCTTAAATACATCTGAGCCAACCTGCCTATTAACTTTTTCTTTTAAATTTTTTAAGTATGTAATCACGAATAATATTCTATATTATTGCAAAAGTGTACAATGATCAATACTTGGAAATGTAAATATGATAAAAGATTTTTTAACTGATTTTAAAAATGTGTTTAATGGAAGTATAACTAGCTTGTTAAAAAGGTATCTGTTTTTAACTTTATATGGCTTGTTTAAATATCTTCCAACACCAATTGGGGATATTCTTAGATTTATCTTCTTGAAATTCTTTTTAAAAAAGTTAAGTACTTTTTGGATAAGGGAAGGGATTACATTTCACTTTCCTGAAAATATTTCTGTAGGAAAAAGTGTAATTAGTGAATATGTTTATTTAAATGGCTATGGAGGAGTAACAATCGGTGATATGGTACTTGTTGGTGCAAACAGTATGTTTTACTCTCATGATCATGATTTTAGTGATTTATCAAAACCAATTAGATATCAAGGCTTAATTAAAAAACCAATTATAGTAAAAGATAATGTTTTTATAGGATGTAATGTTGTTATTTTAGGCAATGTAACAATTAATCAAGGTGCAGTTATTGGTGCTGGAAGTGTTGTAACTAAAGATGTGCCTGAAAATACAATAGTTGTAGGGGTTCCTGCAAGAGTTATAGCTACACGTGATAGCAAATCAGAAATTTTGAATGCTACAGAAAAAGTAAAACTTAGTGTACTATGAGTCAAATTTTTTGTTTAAGACAATATTTAAATTACTTTGCTTAATTTGATCTTCAAGATTTTGTATTATTATTGCTTGAGCGGTTATTAATTGTTTTTTTAGTTCTGGTTTTATTTTACGTAGTGCTTTTAATTCAAATAGTGCATCTTTAGAACTTGGAAATAAAGAGAGGTAAGTTCTAATTTGTTCGCTAATTTCTATTGGTTGGCCATATTTGTTAACTAATATCCAAGCTGTTTTTCTTTTAACTTCATTGGTATATTTTGTTAAATCATTGGTATGATATATTTCATATTTTTGGCCTGAAGATTTTTCTCTTCCAATAAATACAAGATTAAATATTTGAGAATTATTTAAGAGTTCTTTTGTTTCTAAAGAGAGGGCATTTTTTGAATTTGTGCTTAAGACTAGCCACTTGATATTTAATTCATGAAGTAAGTGTGGATCTAGAGTAGTAATAACTGTTAAATAAATACTGTCATAAGATGAATATACGATGTCCTTATAAAGCCATTTTCCTGCTGGGATTAGAGAGTATATCCCACTGTAAATTGGCAGATCTGTAAAACTGGATATTGCTACATCAAGTGGTTTGCTATTTGACTTTAAAAAGCTAAGCTCTTCTTTGTATTCATTAAATGGCTTGTACTTATAATTAAGTACATGAGTATTAAGTTGCTTGAATAATTCTCTTAGTTCATCTACAGAATTAACTGTTTCTAGATTGCTAAAAAGTTCTTGTGTAAAAATTTTATCAGAGTATACAAAAGGAGTAAAAATTGTTGCACTAAATAATCCTGCAAGTGGTGAAAGGCAAAATGCTGTTGAATATGTAAGAATAAACAGCTCGTTCTTTATTAAGTGTTGAAATACTGTTACAATGCAACAGCAAATTAATAATATTATTATTGAATTACCAAAACAAAACAGTCTATTTAAATCTATCGGGTTAGCTTTAAAGTCAAGTACTAAAGGTAATGGCATAGTAGTAGTAGCACATGAGAAGAGTAAAATAGCAAATTTATTCTTAGTTTTAAATAAGTAGATTAAAGCAAGTGGGAGAAGGATGAAACTAAGTCCAAATTCAGAAATAAATTCCCATGAGAAAAAATTAACTTGTTGATAGTTCATTAATTGAGTCGATAATCTTCCCCAGCTTAGTATAGAAAATGGTTGACTTTTAAAACTAACATCAAAGATATTAGCTCGCCCAAGTCTTTGAATTTCATCTTGAAGGAATAATGGATTTCCCAATGTTTTTATTAGAATCCAAGACATTAAAAGTAGTATAAAGGATAACAAAACGATTTTCTTATCTTTTTTTATTAATCTGATTAATGAGAAACAAAGTATTCCACTACAAAAGGTTACACAGAGCCATTCTGCTGTTAAAAAAAGAGCTAGTAAAAACACAATTAAAAATATAAAATGGCTTATTATTTCTCTTGTTGATTTAAGTTCATAAATCCTAAAAAAAATCACAAGTGACAATATAAGGATTGGATTCCCAAACCCAAAGGTTGATAAAAAAGTAGTAAGTGATGGAGCATCTATAATACCACCATGAATCCCAATATTAAAAAATGTTTCAAACAGGCTCCAGTCTTTAGCGAAGTCAGGCAACAGCTTTAATAGGTATCGGGCTATGGAGTCTAGCCACAAGAGCCCTCCTCCAAAGTAAGTACAAAAACTACAAAAAAGAGAAGACTTGAAGTCTTTTAATAATAACCAAGCTAAAGAAAATAAACTTAAAAAGGTTGTGGCACTTAATATAGAAGAAGTGAATTCATAACACCTGAAAATATTTATTTTACAAATGTAGTTAATTGCTCCATTAAAGAGGTCACCTCCGTAATGATAGAGAAGTATGTAATCAGGTCTGTAAATATCTCTTAGCGGATAGACATTGTTATGGAAAATTGAGGTTGCTAGTGATATATGAAATTCTTTATCAAATGTTCCAAATCTGTAGATGGCTAAAAATGAAAGTATTGAAATAGTTAATGCAATTATAAGTAAAGTTAGAAACTCTTTTGATTTGATTCCTAATTCAGGCTTATTCTTTTGTGTAAAAAGTAATGCAATCGAAGAAAGAAGCATAAGTAATAAAGAAACAATTGAACCTTCTCTAGGGCTTGTGAAATAAGATAATAAATGGAGAGTGAAAATATACATAGAAATCCCAGCAGATATTGAAAACGGGATTAATAGAAGTAATGAGTTAATCCTAAGAATTCTGTTTAGTAAAATAAAGCCAAAACTTACAATAGGAAATAAAAACAGAAGAAATTTAATTAATGAAATCATTTTAACTTTTCATTTCAAGGTTTATTGAAAGCATATTTTCTTTTAGTTGTTGCTCAGTAATACTTATAACTATAGGTTGTGCAGTAATTAGCTCATTATTAGTTTTAGGATATTTTTGGTGAATTTCCTTTAGATATGCTAAGGCTTTTTTTTCTGTAGAAAACAGACTTATATTGGGGTCAATATTTTTAATTATTTCAATAGGAGAACCATCTTTGTTTACCAAAATCCATCCTGTTTTTCTCGAGGTAGCTTCTATATATGGTTGTAGATCTTCGACATGATATATTTCATAAAACAGTTCTGTGTTTTCTTCAGGTCTTATTTTATTTTTATATACAGGCATAAAAATCTTATTGTTACTTAAAAGGTCAAATGTTTCTTTAGAGAGTTTGCTTTTTGAAAGTTCATCAAATCCTATCCATTTTACGTTTAATTCATGTAATAAATGTGGATCAAGTGTAGAAATAATTGTTGAGTAGATATTGTCAAAGCTAGAATATATTTGGCCTTTAAGTCCGTACATCATTGATGGTATAAGGGTGTAAACACCAGAATATATAGAGATGCCAGGTATGCTGCTTATGGCTACATCACCTGAATCCCCGTTTTGCTTAAAAAAGTCAGTTTCTTTTTTATACTTGTTTATAAAGTAGTATTTTACTTTAAGGGCATCTTTATTTACGCTAATTGATTTTTTTATGAAATCTGTTAACGAATTTGAACTTGATAATTTTTTTAAAGCATTTTGGGTAAATTGTGTATCTAAATATAGTTTGGGAGAATATAGAGTTCCAAGAATAAGTCCTAGAATAGATGATAAACACATAAATCCTGCATACATCAAAATTAAAATTTTATTTTTATGAATATTTATGATTTTACATAGAGCAATTGTTCCAATTAAAACCAGCATTATATTTCCAAATACAAACAATCTGTTAAAGTCTACAGGATTTAATTTAAATTCAAGTAAGAGTGGGAGAGGCATTGTTAGAGCAGAAGCGATAATAAGCAATTTAGATAGCTCATCTTTGTGTATTCTTAAGTAAATGCATATAAGAGGTATTAAAAGTAAACTAACTCCAAAGGCAGAAATAAACTTGAAATTAAGAACTGAGATTACGTGAGTAAAATTATCCTTAGAATTTAAATCCCAGGCGGTTATAGTAAATGGGATACTTTTGAATGTCATGTTGAATATATTTGCTCTGCCTAGAAAATGCTCATGTGAATACATTTGATTTCCAAAGAATGTATTAAGGATAAAAAATGCAACTAAGGTTACGATTACTTTTTTAGAAATATTGAATGAAGGGTCTTGACTAGTCATAATGAATATAATCCAGAAAGCAAATGATGAAATTAAAAAAGTTAAGCTAAGCCAACCGGCAAAAAGACTTAGCGAAAATAGCAAGATAACTATAGTGCTTATTAAAGTAGCCTCTCTTTTTAAGTTAGCAGGTTCATATAGTTTTATATAGAGATAAAAACACAAAATTAAAACCGGGATTCCAATACTAGCACTTGAGGAAAAGCTTAATAAAGAAGGAGCATCTATAATTGTTCCATGAATTGCTCTGTTTAGAAAATATTGCAGAAATGATTCTTTGTGATTAGTTAGGATATATTTTATAGTTTCATATAGCCAAGTTAAACTGCCACCAAAGAAGCTACAGAACGATGTTAGAAGTGCAACATTGTAATTTTTTACAATACCAAAGCTTAAAGTAAATAAGCTCAAGAAAGTAACACCGCTAAATATTCCAGCTATAAGTTCGAACGAGTTATAGATATTAAGTTTGCAAGTTTTTTTTATAGAACCTGCCAACAAATCACCTCCGAAATGATAAGCAAGTGGATAATCTGGTCTAAGAAAATCTCTTGGAGGATATATATTGTTTTGAAAAATACTTTCTGCTAGTGGAATGTGCCAGCTGTCATCGAATACTCCAAATTTGTATGCTGAAAAAAGAGTGCCTGCTGATATTCCTGCAGAGACAAAAACCAAAAAAGCAAATTTATTTCCAGAAAACGCTAGATCAAATAGCTTTGATCTTGGGTTAATGATATGAATTATAACTGTTGAGATAAGTAAGAGTGTTAATGCTAAGAAAGGTGAATTCCTGGGTCCAATAATAAAAGACGATAAGTGACAAATAAATACGAAGAAGGAAAATCCAACAATTACTGAAAATGGAATTAAAAATAAGAGCGATTTAATATTTGTGATTTTATTTAAGAATAAAAAACCAAATAGAGTACAAATAAGAAAAAAGACTACTACTAAACACACTGATATAATCATTGTTTATGCTTATTCTGTTAATTGTGGCATTCTTTTTAATAATAGCTCTTTTTGGTCTAAGTGTTCTTAAGTCACTGTTAAATATTAGGTCAATTGTTTATTTAATACCATTTTCTTTTGTGTTTGGGCTTTCTTCTTTTTTAGTATTACTTTATGGACTAGCTTATTTTTTAGGAATATTTAAAGGTAGTGTTGTTGCAATATTGTGGCTATTTTTAAGTTCAATCTTTCTTATTTTGCGATCTCAAAAAGTATTTTTCAGATTTGAAAATCCATTTAATAGAATTCAACTTTCAATTTTATTTTCAATTTTATTGTTTATTTTCTTTTTTACGTACTTAATTTCTGAAAAGTGGGTTGTTTTGGATTTTAAGTTTCATATATCTATTGCAAGTTATTTTGTAAACTCAGATAAATTTCCTCAAGGTGTTTCTAATTGGCCATCTTTATTTATTCCTTATCACTATGGGTTTGATTTATTAAGCGCGGCTATTGTTAAGTTGACAAAAATTAGTGTTGTTGACTCTTTTAGATTAATTGTCCTTGTATCTTCACTAGTGGTCTTTTTATCGTCTTTTGCAATATCAAATTTCTTTCTAAGTCATTTAGAGCATACTTCTTTAGAATTAAGAAAGAATAATTTTTTATGCTCGCTTTTTGGAGCGTTGTTTTTTTATTTTTCAGGAAATTTGCTTTGGCTTGATGCTTTAGTTAGATTTTTACTAAAGCTTTTTCCTGTGGATCAAAACTGGAGCTTGTTTCAAGCTCTTTGTTCACTTGGATTACATGGGAGCATGATTAATGACGTAGGAAGTGGCGGTGTTTTATTTGCTTCTATGGCTATTGGACTGCCGTATTTTTTATTGCTCTTATTTTTATTTCTCGTGTTTCTTGATGAAAATAGATTTTTAAAAAGATATTTAATCTTAATTTTTATTGTGTCACTAGCGTTATTTCATACTGCTGAATGGATTTTGTATATTTTTCTTTTAGCATTAGTACCTTCTTTTTTCTTTTATCTACTCTTGAATAAAGGTGTAAATAAGAAAAACATTTTTGCTAAGCACTTTAGTTGTCTTATAATTTTTACCTCAATAATTGTTTTAAATGGAATTGCATATAGAATTTTAAACCAAGGCTATACTTTTATTCCAGGTTTTTTAGAACTTTCAATAAATCCTAGTTTTTTATCTGTAGAGACTTTTGGAAGATTTGGTAATCTTAATGAACATAGAAATATTAATTTGCTTTCATGGGATTTTCTTAGTGAATTTGGGTTGCAATTTATTTTTTTGTTGTTTGTTATTCTTTGGCTACTAAGAAACAAATTTAAGTTCTTATATTTTATAATCAGCTTTTTATTTATTTCTTTTATAAGTCCTTTTGTGCTTTACATGAAAACATCTCCACCAGATGTTTTGAGATTGTTTCATCCAGGATTTGAAATTTTAAGTCTTTTGTTTTCTTTTTGGTTATTTATGTTAAAAGACAAACTTTCTACTTTGTATTTTAGAAGTGTGATTAACTTTACTCTAGTGGTGGTAATCTTACCTTGTATTTTGAAGCTTGTTTTAAGTGGTATCTTTTCTCCTTCTATATATTTAAACTATGCATATATATCTCTAATGAATTCTCAAATTAGTGAACTTATACAAAATAGAAACCTGTCAGCTTTTGTAGAGAACTTAAATAGTGCTATTACTTTAATTAAAAAAAATGTTATTTTAGATGATTCAGATAAAAAAATATCAGACTATTTGACTGCTAACTCAAAAGTAAATGACTATGGACTCTCATCTTATCCTCTTCCTTTTGATTTTGTGGGGATACCTTGTTATTCAGCAATTAGGGGTTCAAGTTTGCCTAGAAAGATTACCTATATTACATTGCTTAAAACACTTGATCCTTATTTAATTAAGGAATTAAGTATTAGATGGTTGCTTTTAGAAGGGTCTACAGCATCTGTAATAAATTCAGATGCTTTAAATTCTCTTATACAAGGAGGATTTTTAAAAGAAGTTTTAAGAGTTACAAATTCCATTGGAGCTCAGCTTGGGCTTTATGAATTTAATAATCTTGAAAAGTATATAAAAACAAACTCAAGGAAAACATACTGGACATTTTTTAATTATTTAAGCGATGATTTGATTCCTGTCGTTGATTCAAGAAGAGAGAAAGTAATTTGTTTGTTTAAGTCTGAAAAAGAAGCCACTTCATTTCTAAAAAGGCAGATTAAAATGGATCCTGCATTTAAAAACTATAAACCTTTTGTAGATGCAATGAAAGAAGATATTCTTAAACAAACAGAGAGCAATACAGGAATTAAACTTATGTATATGTGATTATCGCAAGTTTGAAGACTGATTGAGCAAAACGACCTGATTCTCTTCTATCAGTGACAGCAGAGGACCACGTCCGTGAGGACGTGGGGGAATGCTGCCCAAAGACGTAAAATTGTAAAATATATGAGTGGAAATAAAACTAAGTTCACATGGAGCATATAGGTACCAATATCCTGTGGTGTGGATACCGAAGTATAGGAAAAAAGTTCTTGTAGATGAAGTCAAAGTATTAGCTGAGAAATATATAAAAGAAGTAAGCAATTATCATCCGGATGTTCATGTTGTACAAATGAATATGCAACCAGATCATGTGCATTTGATTGTAGAAATACCACCGAGATATGCAGTATCAGAAATTATAGGAAAGATGAAACAGAATAGCGGGAGAAAAATCAGGAGAGAAGTAAGAAGTATACGGAGAGTATATTGGGAAGAAGGAGTATTTTGGTCGCCCGGATTTTTTTCGTCGACAGTGGGAATGGATGAGGAAGAAATAAGGAAATATGTAGAGAATCAGGAAGAAATTGATAAAGGAGAATATCAGCTGAAACTGTTCAAAGTGCCACGTCCTTACGGACGTGGGTATCTACTTACCACCATCATAAAAATTTCTTCATGATATTCACCTTCAAAAATTACGTTAAAATCCAAATCATGCCATAGTTTTCTAAAAACTAAACATGGACCTACACTCTTTGACCATACATGAGCAAGTTCTTCATTTAGGTTTACTAAGCTTGTAATATTTCCAAGTTTTGCAAGTTTAAAAGTAGCCTTCTCAATTTTCTCTTGGAGTTTAGGATCATCTTTTCTACCTACAGAAAAACACACTCTATGTTTGCGTTTACCTTCTTTACTAACATATGATTCGATCAGTTGAACATATTCAACTACAGTTCCATTCTTATTCGTTCGTTTTTTTATCTTGATGTGCATCAGCAAATATGCTTTAATAATCTACAAGATGTACTCTTTATGCAAGATACAACAATTCGTGGGCCTACCGGTTTTTTCACTTTTTAGAACTTAAACCACTTTATTTTGCCCTATTTTCACAAAATCACTACTTTACCCTATTGTAAAGTTTCAAACTTGCATTAATGGCCATTAAAAAAGTTATGGGATTAGATCATTTAGTTTACGGGCTAGAAAATATTATTTAATAGCCATAAACATTCCATTTTTTACTTGGTATATAGAAAATGCAGGATTTAATAAATCACCATTTGCATCAAATGAAATTTTGCCGCTTAAGCCTGGATAATCTTTTGTTTCTTTAATTACACTTGCAATTTTTTCTGGGTTCTTTTCTTTTACTTTTTTTATTGCTGAGACTAAGATATTTGTTGCGTCAAAAGAGTTTGCAGAATAAGCACCAAGTTCTTTGTTGAATTTCTTCTTGTAACTTTCTAGAAAGTCTTTGTCTATAACTGGCTTAAGAGAAATAACTAAAGCTCCCTCACTTGCATTTTTTGCAGCTTCTATAAACTCTTGATCAAATACTCCTTCACTGCCAAGAAAAGCTACACTAAGTCCTAAGTTTTTCATTTGCTTAAGAAACTTAGCTGCATCACCATATTCACCTACAAAAAATACAAGATTTGGAGATTTACTTTTTATAGAATTAATTTCTTTCGCATAATTTTTTGTATCAACTTTATAAGTTTCATAAAAAACAATTTCTGCATCCTTAGGATTTGAGTTTATTTCTTTTACAAACTCAGATGCAAGACTTTGTCCATAACTTCTATTGTTATACAGAACAGCAATTTTTTTATAACCTTTTTCAAGTACAAAACTTGCTGACACCTTGCCTTGCTTGTCATCTCTGCCAATTGTTCTAAAAACATATCCTCTTACTGGTTTTCTTTCAGTAAAAAGAGGGCTTGTTGAAGCAGGAGAAATTTCAGGGATCATTGCTTTTGAATAAACCTCAGAAGCTGGAATTGATATGTCTGAATTTAAATGTCCAATTACACCTAAGACCATTTGATCAACTAAACTTCTTGCTCTTAGAGTAGCTTCACCAGCTAATCCTCCATCATCAACATTAACTAACTCAATTTTCTTACCACCAATGCCGTCACTTTGATTAATTAAGTCAACGGCAAGTTCTGCGCCATGAACTATAGACAAACCTAATGCTTTATATGGACCAAATTGAGGGGCTGCAACTGCTATTTTGTAAGTGTCATCATTTTTGCTTAATGACTGACTAACAGTTGGTGATTTGCTGCAACCCACTAGGAGAAAGACTATAGACCATAGACCATAGACCATAGACCTTTTTATGGCCCCTTGTCTATAGTCTATAGTCTGTGGTCTTGTTCTACGTGTTTCCATTTTCAATCACCTCAAACTTTCCATTTACTACCTTATTTAAAACAAATCCTTTTGTAGTTAAATCACCATTTTTGTCAAATGTAATTACTCCTGTTACACCATTAAAATGATTTGTTTTTGCAACTTCCATTGCAATTTTTTCTGGACTTTTTTCCTTTACTTTTCTAATTGCACTTATTAAAATATTTGTAGCATCATAAGTGTTTGCTGAATAGCCAGTTGGTTCATGTTGAAAATGTTTTTTATATTTTGTAACAAACTCTTTATTTACAATGGGTGGAGCTGATATTACAACTGCACCTTCTGTCCTTTTTCCACCAATTTGAATAAACTCATTGTGATAAACACCATCGCCACCAATAAACTTTGTACTTGTTAAACCATACTTAGAAAAATCTTTTACCAAATATCCTGCATCGTTATACTCTCCTGCAAGAAAAACTATATCTGGTTTTACAAATGAAATTTGAGATAAAAGTGCACCATAATCTTTCTTCCCACGTTCAATTTTATTATAAAAAACAATTTCAGGTCTTAAGACTGGCTTTGAATTTACTTTTAAAGACTTTGCTAATTCTCCCGCCAAACTACGACCATATTCCCTGCCATTGTGTAATATTGCAACTCTCTTAAAACCATTTTTAATAATATAATCTGCAAGAATTTTACCCTGTGTATCATCTCTCCCTATAGTTCTGAACACATATCCATTTACTGCTTTTCTCTCTGTAAAATATGGGCTTGTACTACCTGGAGTTATTTGTGGAATCATTGCACGAGCATAAAATTCAGAAGCAGGAATAGAAATATCTGAGTCAAGATGGCCAATTACTCCAAGAACCATATCAGTTCTTGTCAAACGATAAGCAAAAAAAGCTCCTTCACCTACTAAGCCACCATCATCTTCTTTTATTAAAACTAATTTCTTCCTTTCAATTCCACCTTCTTCGTTAGCCTCCTTTACTGCTAGCTCAGCTCCATTAATTACTGACTCTCCAAGAGCTGGATCAGTACCAGTAAGTGGTGCAACTACTGCAACTTTATAAACATCTTCAATTACATCTTGTTTAAGACAACCTGTTGGGAGAAATAAAATCAAGAAAATTAAACAGCTTGCAAAATATTTTTTCATTATCTTTTCCTTTACTAATTAACCTGCTTGTTTTTTTAATTCTAATCTAATTTATTTAACTCTTCTACTGATGTTATCAATTTAACTGGCAAAAAACCTTCTTGAACTACTATATCCTGCCCTTCCTCGCTTAACACATAGTAAATATATGCTAACTCTAAGTCAGTAGAATCTTTTTTAATTGCATAGTAAAGATCCCTAAAAAGAGGATATTTTTTCTTGTATGCAGCTGCATAAGTTGGTGGAACATTATCTATAGATAATGTTTTAACAGTAGTATCAAGATAACTAAAAGGCAGATAGCCAAGTGAATATTTAAAAATTGCAATGTTAGCTTTCATTTCTGAACTTGAATTTGAAACAATTGACTTTAATGTGATGGGAGTACCTTTTATTCCTTTTTCTTTTGATTTCTCCATTACAAGCTCTTCAATTGCTGCACGTGTACCGTTGCCTGATGAATCATTGATTAATTGAATGGGCTTATCAAATGGAGCACCAAGATCTTTCCAGTTTTTAATTTTGCCTGATAAGATATCACGCAGTTGCTCCATTGAAATATTATTAACTGGGTTTGAAGGGTGAATAACAATTGCAAGAACATCATGTGCAACTACAAATACTTTTAAATTATTTGCTTCTTCTTGTGTAAACTTTCTTGAACTTGCTGCAATCTGAGCAATATTATTTAAGACTGCAATTGGTCCAGCACTTGAACCTCCCCCTTGAACTAAGACTTCAGCACCAACATCTTTTCTGTATTTTGTAGCTAAGTGTTCTGATAAGGGAAGCATTGTTGTAGAGCCAACTATTACAAGGCGAGGAGCACGGGCATAGGACTTAGAATTGAGAATTGAGAATTGAGAATTGAGAATTAAAAGGAGACAAAAGATTATAGACCATAGACTGTAGACTCTTTTCTGGTCTCTGGTCTTTGGTCTATGGTCTTTGGTCTCTAGTCTCTGGTCTCTCATCAGTTCCATTATAATAGCTTTTAGCTAAAAGCTTTAAATGAACTTCTTTATGCAACACGAACTTCAAGATCTGAGGAGTCTTTAGGTAAGCCCAGCCAGCTTTATAACATTTAAAACTCTTTTTCAATTTTCAAAACTACGATTACTAACATTAAACTAGACTTCTAATTAGAAATCAAATAAGATGTATCTCTGTCAAAACACTTATGAAAAAGAGCATAAATATAGTCTTTCTTGGAGCCCCAGGAGCCGGGAAAGGCACTCAAGCAAAAAAAATATCTCAAGGGTTAAATCTTCCTCATATTGATACAGGAAGTTTAATCCGTGAAGCAATTAAAAATCAAACAGAACTTGGAATAAAAGCAAAGGAATTTGTTGAAGCAGGAAAATTAGTTCCAGATCAATTAGTCATTGACCTCATAAGGGAAAAAGTTAGAGCATTTAATGGATTTATTTTAGATGGTTATCCACGAACAATAGCACAAGCAAATGCATTAAATCAATTGCTTAATGAATTAAGTCTTGAACTTACTTTTGTAATAAATTTACAAGCACCAGAAGAAATTTTAATAAAACGTTTAAGCTCAAGAAGGCTGTGTTCTAACAAAACCTGTGGAGAGATTTATAACGTAATTTCAAAAAAACCAAAAATAGAAAACAAATGTGACCTATGTAATTCACCTTTGTATCAAAGAAAAGATGATACAAAAGAATCTGTACAGGAAAGACTAAGTGAATATTACAACAAAACTGCACCACTAGAAAAATACTATAAAGATCAAGAGAAGTTGCTTGATGTAGATGGTGCAAAAGATCCAAATGATGTTTATAATGAAATATTGAAAGCATTAAATGCCAATAACAATTTATGATAAAGATCAATATGAACTCATTAAAAAAGCTGGCAAGTTAGCATGTGAAGCTCTTGACTTAGCATGCTGCTCCATAAAAGCTGGGATGAGCACTTGGGAAATTGATCAAATTGTTGAAGAGTGGATTAGATCTAATGGAGCAATACCTACCTTTAAAGGTTATCTTGGTTTTCCTGCTTCTTTATGTACATCTGTAAATCATGAAGTAGTCCATGGTATCCCAAGTAAAGAAAAGATTTTGAAAGAAGGTGACGTTATAAGTTTGGACATAGGAGTTACTGTAAAAGAAAAGTTTAACAACAAGGAATGGAACTATGTTGGGGATACTGCTAAAACTATTCCTGTAAATCCAGTAAGTAACAATGCTTTAAAACTTTTAGCTGATACAGAAGCTTCACTGTATAAAGGAATAGAAGTTTGTAGAGCTGGAAAAACAATTAAGGACATCTCAACTGCAGTAAACAAGGTTGCCACTAGTGAGAAGTATGGAATAGTTAGAATGTTTGGTGGGCATGGAATTGGATTTGAATATCACAGTGAGCCATTCATACCAAACTGGCCTGAATATTTTGCAAGTAATCAAGATACTGAAATAAAAGTAGGTATGCTTTTATGTATTGAACCAATGTTTAATCTAGGGTCTGACGATGTCCGTAGACTAAAAGATAACTGGACAATTGTTACTGTGGATCATAAGTTATCTGCACATTTTGAACACACAGTTCTTATTACAGAAGAAGGACCTTTTATAACAACTAGTACGCTATAATTATCATATGCCTAAAGATGCAATTGAATTTGAAGGTGTAATTAAAGAGTCATTGCCAAATGCAATGTTTAGAGTAGAGCTTGCAAATGGTCATTTAGTATTAGCTCATATCTCAGGCAAGATAAGAAAGAACTTCATAAAAATACTGCCTGGTGATAAAGTAAGAGTTGAACTTACTCCATATGACTTAAAGAGAGGAAGAATAACTTACAGGGTTCAGGATACAAGATAAATGAGGAGTTACCTATGAAGCATAGGGCATCGGTAAAAAAAATTTGTGCAAAGTGTAAAATTATTAAGCGTAAAGGGCGTGTAAGAGTTATTTGTGAAAATCCAAAGCATAAACAAAAGCAAGCGTAGAGACGCAATTAATTGCGTCTCTACGCTTCGTGCAATTGCTTTTGTCTACCTACTTGTCGTAATTGCTTAAAGAAGATAAAATTCTTACTCTGTCATTTATTTATAAATTAGAATATTTAAAAGAAAAATTACTATGGCACGATTTGCAGGAGTTGATTTACCACAAAATAAAAGAGCAGAAATTTCACTTACCTATCTCTATGGTATAGGTAGATCTTTAAGCAATAAGATTTTAGAAAAAACTGGAATAGATAAGAATAAAAGGATGAAAGATTTATCTGATGCTGAAATAAATAAATTGAGAGAAGAAATTGAAAAAAATTACCAAGTTGAAGGTGATTTAAGAAGGATTGAAGGGCTTAATGTAAAAAGGCTAATTGAAATAAATTGTTACAGAGGGATGAGACATAGAAAGGGTTTACCAGTTAGAGGCCAAAGAACAAGAACTAATGCTAGAACTAGAAGAGGCAGAAAGAGAATGACTGTAGCAGGAAAGAAACAAACACCTAATCCAAAATAATGAAACCAAAAAAGAAGGAAAAGAAAAGTGTATCAAGTGGAAGGATCCATATTCAGTCTACTTTTAACAACACCATTGTTACTGCAACTGATTTACAGGGTAGTACCTTAGCATGGTCAAGTGCAGGAGCTTGTGGTTTTAAAGGTGCAAAAAAAGGTACGCCGTTTGCAGCTCAACAAGCAGCAATATCTGTTGCAAGAAAAATTATTGACAATGGAATGAGACAAGTAGAAGTTGAAGTAAGTGGACCTGGCGCAGGAAGAGAAACAGCAATTAGAGCACTTCAATCAGCAGGCTTAAGAGTAACACTTTTACGAGATGTAACTCCAATACCACATAATGGTTGCAGGGCACCAAAAAGGAGAAGAGTATAATCTGGAATTAATTGAGAATTGAGAATTGAGAATTAATTAAGGAATTCAAAAGGAGTAAACAATGAGCAAGATAGAAGTAAAATGTCTGGAAAATAAAACAAACAATGATGGTTCATTATATGGGAAGTTTTTAATTGAACCATTTGACAGAGGATTTGGAACAACAATTGGTAATTCTCTAAGAAGAGTACTATTGTCAAGTACTCTAGGTTCAGCTGTAACTGCAATTAGGATTGAAGGAATTACGCATGAATTTTCTAGCGTGCCAGGAGTTGTTGAAGATGTAATTGATATAACACTAAACTTAAAGGGCCTTGTTATTAAGTCATTCTCAGATCAACCACAAACATTAAAAATTTCTGCCAAGGGTCCAAAGGCAGTTTATGCAAAAGATATTATACTTCCAGCTGACGTACAAATAATTAACCCTGACTGGGGAGTTGCCACCTTATCAGGAGACGGCAAGCTTGAAATGGAAATTATCATTGAAAATGGTGTTGGTTATGTACCAGCTGATAAACAAAAAGCACTAAACAGAGCAATAGACTTTATCCCAGTAGACTCTGTATTTATGCCAATTAGAAAAGTTACTTACTCAATTGAATCAGGAAGAACGCCTGAAGGAGCTGACTTTGACCGTGTAATAATGGAAATCTGGTCAAATGGAAGTATTGAACCAACTTTAGCACTTGGACAAGCAGCTGCAAAACTTATTGAAAAGATGGCTTCCATTGCACAATTTTCAGGTGAGTTAATTAGTATTCCAGTGCAGGTTGAACCACAAAAAGTTGAAGAAGTTATAGATCAAAGAAGAGAACTAAGCATTGAAGAACTTGAACTTTCAGTAAGAGCATATAACTGTTTAAAAAGAGCAAATATAAACTCACTTGGTCAACTCTTAAGTTTGTCTTATAACGATCTAATGAACATTAAAAACTTCGGAAGAAAATCTGCAGATGAAGTTTTAGAAAGATTACATGCAATGGGTTTACACCTTTCTGATGAAGCTATACCAGCAGGCTTACCTGAAGAAAGTAGTGCAGAAAGTGAAGCATTTTCTACATAAGAGGAACACATAGACATAACTGAAGAATGAGACATTTACGAAAAAGAAATAAATTAGCAAGGCCTGCTGATCAAAGAAAAGCAGTGTTAAGATCACTTGCAAATTCTTTTTTTAAAACAGGCGAGATAAAAACTACTCTTGGAAAAGCAAAAGCTGTTCAAGGTGAAATAGAAAGGTTGATTTCTCTTGCAAAACGTGGAGATATGCATGCAAGACGTCAAGCAGCAGCTTTTTTGTATGAAAAAGATGTAGTAAAAAAACTTTTTAATGAGATTGTTGGTAACTTTAAGACTAAAAAAGGCGGATACACAAGATTAATTAAAACACTGCCAAGGCGTGGTGATGCTGCTCCTGCGGCAATTTTACAATTGGTTAGTTAATGGCAAATCTTATTATAAATGCAGGACCTGTTAAGTTAAAAAACCCTGTCCTTCTTGCATCTGGTACATGTGGTGTTGCAGCACGTGAGTTTCTTCCTTATTTTAATTTAAACGAACTTGGTGGAATAGTTACTAAAAGTCTTAGCATAGAGCCAAGAGATGGTAACCCAACACCTAGAGTTGTAGAGATTGGAAACTTTGGCATGCTTAATTCTATTGGTTTACAAAATCCTGGAATTGAACATTTCTTAAAAAATGACTTGCCATTTTTAGTAGAACAAAATGCAACAATAATTTTAAATGTTGTTGGTGAAACATTAGATGACTATATTAAAGTAATAGATCATATTCAACATTGTAGAGACGTATGGCCATACGTCTCTACAATAGAATTAAATCTTTCTTGTCCAAATGTAGAAGGTGGTCTTGATTTTAGTCAGGATTCAAAAAAGGCCTTTTTACTTATAAGTGAAATTAAAAAAATTACAAAGATTCCTATCTGGGCAAAACTTTCTCCAAATATCACTGATATTACAGAAATTGCAAAAGCTTGTATTGATGCAGGTTCTGATGGACTATCATTAATTAATACAGTACTTGGTCTTGCTATTAACAAATGGACAAAAAAACCGACACTTCCAAGAGTGGTAGGTGGTTATAGCGGGCCAGGAGTAAAGCCAATTGCACTTAGAATGATTTGGGAGACATACAAAAAATTTCCAAACACTCCCATAATTGGAATTGGAGGGATTCATACTACTGATGATGCTATTGAGTTTTTGCTTTGTGGTGCCAGTTGTATACAAATTGGCACAGCAAATTTTGTAAATCCAATGACAAGTATTGAAATAATTAAAGGACTTCAGGATTACTTAGAAAAGAATAAATTAAGTTCTATAGGTGAATTAACAGGGCTTGCACATAGAGAGAAAGTGGTAACGTTTGCAAAAGGGGTTAATATATTGTGAATGAATCAATGTCTTACTTTCCAGGAATAATCTTTACAAACAGTCCTACAGGAAGAAGGGCTTCAGTTAGTGGAACAGGACTTGATGTGTGGGAGCTTATTATGATTTACAAAAACTACAATAAGAATGTAAGAAAGATTCTTGAAGCTTATCCTATAACACAATCCCAGCTAAACTCAGCATTAAGCTATTATTCAAAATATAAGGATGAGATAAATGAAGAAATAAAAGAAAATGAAGATCTTGAAACACTTCTCTCATCTCCTAAAGAATTCCCATGGATTAAGAGAATAAGGGTTTAAATGAAACTTTATCTTGATGAAAATATCCATCAAAAGGAAAAAGATTCTCTCATAAATCAGGTTATCTATTTAACGAAATAACCATCAGAACATCACAAGGAATTTTTTAGAAGAAAATCAGTTATATGCAAATGATCAATTCCTTCATAGTAAAGTTTTAAGCATACTTAAAATATGCCACTCTAATAACAAAAGTTTTAAGTATACTTAAAACTCTAGAACTTAGATAAAACTACAGGAACATAATATGCTTCTTAACCAACATTAAGCTAGAACGACTTGTGAAAAATTAAGTTCAAAAGCAGCTTAATCCACTTTGAGAATGTATGAGCAAGGTGAGCAACTCTCATTTCAAGTTTAGTGTAAATAGATTTATAACATCTGACATAACGATTAGCCATATGTTCTTG